>JBCCCJ010000465.1:0-5313 GCA_039033615.1 Bacteroidota bacterium | reverse complement strand
TGAGGCATCTCCTATGTTCCGGGACGACATAAGATGCTTCCTTCGTCAGCATGACATTCGAATGAATGGGTGATATCTCCTCGGCCTAGAAGACCGAGGTACATTGCTGCTGGCAACATCTAGCTCTTTTCACCGAAAAGCGGGTTGTTTTCTCTTGAGAGAGAAAACGGGGCGGCGCGGAAAGGGTACCGGACAGCCCTTGCCATCGGTAACTCCGATCATCATTCGACATTCATCATTCGTCGGTTCGACATTAGGATCTCTCCTTGCCATCGGCAACCCTTCCAATTCCCCAATTCCCCAATTCCCCAACCCCACACTCCACCCACCAATCCCAAGCCGTGTGATAGGCGTCTTGTTTCTCCACATAATCCAGAAAAGCCTGATAAAACGGATGCTTCCCAATGGTCCCGCTATCTCCCACAACTACCATCTTTTTCCGGGCGCGGGTCAAAGCGACATTCATCCGGCGAGTATCTCGCAGAAAACCAATATCTCCCTTCGAATTCGAGCGGACCAGACTGATATAGATCACGTCGCGTTCCTGGCCTTGAAAGCCATCCACCGTTTTGATGCTGATGAACGAAGCATAGCTACTGAGCATAGGACTCCCTTGTAATTGTCGCTTGAGGTGACGGACCTGCTCTTTGTAAGGAGCGATGATCCCGACACTGAAAGGCGGTTTCAGAATTTCAGGATTTTCCTTTTCCAGTTGATTGAACAGCATTGCCAGGTGTCGCAGCAGCAATTGCGCCTCCTCTGGATTAGCAGTACTACGGCTTTCTGGATTGCGAGCTTCCTCAAAGCCGCAGCCCGCCGTATCTACAAATTCGAGATTCTCAATGGTAGGAGCCAATTGTTGCTTGGCTACCTCAGGAGCCGCCCGGAGGCGATCATCATAAAATTGCTGGGCCGAAAAGCGCATGATCCGATCCGGCATCCGGTATTGCACCTCCAGCATGTGGGAGACCGATTTGTTGGCCATCACCCGCTCAAACAAGGTCTCAGCTAGCCCCAACTTCATCGCTTCGGCAGACTTGACCGTAGGCGGAAGCTGACAATGATCGCCCGCCATGATCACCCGATCCGCTTTCTGCATCGGAATGAAACAAGCTGGCGTCAGCGCCTGAGCTGCCTCATCAATCACCACCGTCCCAAAACGTTTGTTTTTCAGAAGCTTATGCCCCGCGCCCGTGAGAGTCGCCACGATTACCTCCGAGCGATCTAGCAGTTGAAAGAGGATGTAGTCCTCCAATTTCCGCGAGAGCGCCTTCATTTCCCGCGCCTCCTTCAACAGTTCCTGCCGCCGCTCGCGCTCCTGCTGTCCAAACTTCCGCTTATGCTTCATCGCATGCTCCCGGATCTTGGCCGCTTCCCGTCGCAACTTGCGCAAAGATTCATAATCCGGATGGGCCGCCATGCTGCCTTCAATCGTATGGACGTGAAGTTCTTCATCTACCCGGGCCGGATTGCCCATTCGCAGCACACTCAGACCCGCCTCATAACAGCGAAGGGTCAGCAAATCCACCGCCGTATTCGAGGACGCACAGACCAGCACCTGCGGTTCCCGCTGGGCCACCTCATGGATGATCTGTACCAGCGTGGTAGTTTTGCCCGTTCCGGGAGGGCCGTGCACGATGGCGACATCCTTGGCCTCCAGCGCGTGATTCATGGCTTTGTTTTGCGAATCATTCAGATTCGGCACCTGAAACGGCACGTGCCAGTGGTGGGTATCCGGCTTCATTTCGCCCAGGAGCAATTCCCGCAACTCGTACAAGCGACTGTTTTTCTTCGCATCCAAAGCCGCTTGCACTGCCCCCGCCATATCCCGATAGGTCCGGTCGTCAAAGGCCAGATCTACCCCGACATAGCTGTGATTCACCCAGTTGGGCAGATTCTCCGTGCCCAGGGCCACCTTCATGCTGTTCTTGGTGATAGCAGAAATCACGCCGGTGATGCGACCCGCTTCTTCCGTAGCCACATTTGTCCCAAAGACCGATACCACTGAGCCGGACTGAAAAGAACTGCTCTTCTTGGCCTTTTCCTCATTGTATTGCAGTTCCAGCACGATCTTGTCGCCCAGGCCGATGAAGCTCCGAACTTGCTCTGCCGGATGCCAACTGACGCCTCGCTTGACCCGCTCTTTGAGGGAGCGAGACAGCACAGTTTCTTGATACAATCGCAGGTCTTCCTCCCGCTCCAATTGCAGCCATTCCAGCAATTGGGTCAAATATTCGCTTGCACTCATGGACGTGATTCAGGCCACAAAGGTACAGCTTTTTTGGAGGAGTTGAGGGGGGGCGTGCCTCCCGATCCCGCTATCAGCGGGACCAGGAGTCAGGCTCTCCGGCCTCGTCCTGCTTCCGCTATCGCTCCAGCACGACTCAAACAATGCCTCCGATCCTTCACGCCGCCGCTAGCCATCCCCCCAAAACGAACAGCGGCATTCGGAAATCCTTCCGAATGCCGCGGTTTCATGGCCTGAGGATCTGACTCTAGTGCAACAGCACTTTGCTCCGCCCCAATTGCTCGCCGCTTCGTACTTGCAGGAGATACATGCCACGAGGGAGTTGACCCACGTTCAAGTCATGCTGACTGCTGCCAGCCAAGTCAATTTGCCGAACCAGTTGACCCTGGAGATTGAAAAGGGTGATTTCATGGATGGGCTGCTCTGGAAGGCGAACCATCAATTGATCGCTGGCTGGGTTAGGAGCTACCAGCAAAGGGAGTGAGAAGCGATCTGCGATACTGGTGGTAGAAGTATCGACTTCTTCGATGATGGTTGTGCCAGGCTCACCTGCTACCTCGACCAGCCCTGCACTCGGATCAATGGCCGTGATGTTGGAGAAGCTGAGGGTAAACGGCTGTTCCCGCTTGAAGATGTCATCGTCGATCACCACAATCACTTCTGCGATCTGGCCCATGCCACTCCGCCCTACCTGATCATTTCTGACCAGGGCTGCATCGAGTTGCTGCGCATCGGGAAGATCTAGTCCCAGGGTCAGAAGGTCGCTGCCTTTGTTGCCGAGCCAGGAGGTCTCATAGCTGATGCGGATAGAACCGGGGACAATCAAACTGGAATCATAGTCCACCGAGAAGGCCAATCCATAGACGTTCACGGCTGGCGTATCCACGGTTCCCCAGAGAACCGGAATGGCGAGGGTATCTCCCTGATTGACCGTCGCTGGCATCTCAAAGAGGAGGGGAATGCCCGTTTTTGCTTCGCCAGTAGGCCGTGGCTCGTTGTGCGTCAAGCCATAATTGAGGGTGATGGCCAAGGTGTCGTCATCGTTGATGCTGCCGTCGCCATTGGTATCCACGTGCTTGAGGTCGGTGGTGGTGTTGAGCAGCGAGTCGCCCCAGGCAGGCGCAGCTTGCGGAATCCAGGTCAGAGACGCATTGGGACGAACCGGGCCGGTATCGCCAAAAAACAAACCGATGGGGAGGAGATCGTTGTTGTTGGCGATTTGGTCGTGATTGGCGTCGCCGGGGAAGACATTGGAAGGGACGCAGGAGGAATCAACGGGCTGGAAGTTGCCATTGGGAGCCGTTACCCCACCATTCCCAACAATCACATAGGCAATGGAGGCAGAATCCCAGGTACACCAGCAATTGTTGGTAAGATCAATAGGGAGCGTAGTGGTTAGTCCGACGGCAAAAGAATCCGTACAAATCTGGTTCTGGCTGATATTCAGGCCAGGGACAGGGTCTCCATTGACTTCTATGCCAAACTGAGTTTGAATGTCATTTTCAGTGATGATGGCAGAATTGCCATTGGTAAGATTCAGTTGGATGGCAACGTTCGCTGGAGAAGATGGGGCGTTGTAGGAAAAGGAAGACTGGGTAATCTCTCCTCCATTTAGGCTGATAGAAGCGAATTGATTGTCCACAAACGTACAGCCAGCGATGCGTGAATCTGTGGCGTTGATGCCTGTCTCCATCATTTCAAAATAGCAGTCCTCTACAGATAGCTCATTGCCTGAGAGGGGAAAGGGGGTCCGCAAAAAGTGGCAATTTTCTACTCTCAAGGTGTCCGGAAACCCATTCAAGGTGCGCATCCCTCGATAGGTTTCTACGAAAGTACAATGCTCAATCGCCCCCACAACGGTAGAATTGGCCCCAAATTGAATGGCGGTGGCTCCTTGGGTAAAAATGGTGTAGGCACAACTCAACTGACCGCCGTTGACACTGATTCCCAACCAGTTCCAGTCGAAGTTGTAGCCAGTGGTGGCGCCTGGGTTGGAAGTGGTGATCAAAATGGAATCCGTGGCGGTGCCCACCATGTTCAAGCTGCCAAATACGTCAATGGTAACCGAGTCCAATTGGACTTCTACCCCGGGTTGAATGGTGAGACTGGCCCCTGAAGCAATCGAGATGGTGTTGATCACTCGGTAAGGACTGTTGGCTGCTATCCAGGTGGTATTGCTGGTGATGTTGGTACTGATGATGGTTTGGGCGATCCCAAAACAAGGCATCAGACAAAGGGCAAATAGGAAAAGGAAATATTTTCGCATGATCATGGGGATTAAGGTCTTGGCTAGAAATAAATATCGAATCAAAGTAGTGCAATTGGCTGTGATACGATATTCGACATTGTCCTATGGGTATCCAATCACATTTTTTTAACTTAATGGAAGATTGATTGGCTAGTGATTCTGGTAATTAGTTGACTGATATATTTTTATAAAATTGATGGGGGTGAATAATGGCAATGAAGAACCTTTTTCTCGCGGTGAACAGATGGGATCATGACGGATCATAAGTTATTTCAGGCCTTGCAGAGCTTCTCGCCCATGGAGCGAGCAGACTTTTTGGCCTATGTGCAGGCCGATTTTGTGAATCAAAGCCAGCTCCTCCGTCAGTTGGCGGACGTATTGATCACTGGCCTGGATACGCCGAGGAAACAGTGGCAGGAAACCAAGGTGTTTGAGGTACTCTATCCCGGCAAGCCGTATGCTCCGCAGCGCCTGCGGGAGCAGTTCAGTCGTTTGTTCAAATTGCTGAAATCTTTTTTGGCCTATCAGGAACTGAAAGAAGATGCCTTGCAGGAAGAGGTCTTTGCGTTGAAGCAATTTCGCAAGCGGCAGTGGGACAAAGCCTTCCATACGCAGCTGCTTTCGACCAAGGCTCAATTGAGCGCGACCCATCCCCGCCGGGCAGAAACCTATCGCCTCCAGGCAGAAGTTGCCGCCGAAGCCAATGCTTATTTCAGCCAACAACAGCGCCGCGTCTTTGACCACAACCTGCAAGAGCGAGTAGATCATTTGGATCGCTTTTACCTCATCACCAAACTCCGGGAAAGCTGTGAGATGC
>JBCCCJ010000464.1:0-5330 GCA_039033615.1 Bacteroidota bacterium | reverse complement strand
GTGTCGATGAAGTTGCCTTCCCAAGGGGTCTCGCCGTCCAGGAGGAAGTCATTCACGCTGTAGATGGGGGTATTGGTTCCATCTTCAAAGCCTTCGAAGTTCACCAGGGTGACATTCCCAAAGCTACCGTTGCGGTAGATGCGGCCCCACTCCTGGTCGAAGAGGTTGCCGACCATGCTGCCAAAGTTGAAGATGTCAGCAGTCAACTGCAGGGTGTTGCGCTTCGCACCGGAAGTAACGAAGATGTCCTGAGCGACTTTTAGGTCAAAGATATTGGTGAAAGGTACCCGGCTAGAGTTCCGTGTCACATACTCTCCCCGCTTTCCGCTCAAGTAGTCGCTGGCCTCGATGTAGTCATTCAGGACCTGATACTGTTGATCTGCAGTAAAGCCATCTACCTCTTGCAGGATGATGTCGTTCTGGTCGGTAGGAATGTAGAACGGCTCGCCATTGTTGAAGGCGCCGTCGTTCACCATGCCACCAAATCCGTTGGTGCGGATGGTGTAGGTGTAGGCTCCGCCGGACTGTCCATTGTAAGCCAGCGTGATTGCCGTAGCAGCCGCTTTTCCATACTCAAACCGATAGGTCAACGCGCCAAATACCCGGTGTCCAGCCGCAAAGTTGGAACGCTGCGGATCGCCCTCGAAGTTTTTCCCCTCTACGTTGCGGAAGCCTCTCCACTGAGAGTTGTTCTGAGAGCTGGTCCCGTCATTGATGGTGAAGGCATCTCCATAAGAGTAGGACAAGCTACCTCCGAGTCCTTCGCGGGGAACAGGCTTCATGATGGTGGCGGCCAGGTTGTAGGCATAGCCTTTGTTGGTATTGGTCGCAAGGAAAATCCCCGTGTAGGTATCATCTACCTCATCAAAGACGTTGTAGATGGGACGATCATCCCCGGTTCCGGTCAGGGTTTCAGTAGAAGGTTTGAGGTTCAGAGATTCGTAGCGAATGTTGTTCAGGAAGCGGGTGAACAAGCCCTCTGCAGTAAAAACGAATCCTCCGCCCAATTTCTGGTCAACTGCCAGATCCAATTTAGCTACCTGAGGCAAGCGGAAATTTTCGTCGAACAAGTCAATCTGTCCCGCAGGCGTTGGGTTGTTCAGATCAATGTTTCCAGGTACCTGATTCTGTACATTTGGGTCAAATACCACTTGGTCGAAGCGGCGGGTTCCCCCGATGTTCAACCCATAGTTGTTGAAAGCGCCCCCGAACCATACCAATGGCTGACGGCTGTTGAAGATCCCCACTCCCCCACGCACTTGGGTTTTGTTTTCACCATTGACATTCCAGTTGAATCCCACTCTAGGAGCCAATTGAAATTGAGGGTCAATGAATTGTCCGGTACGGGCTCCGCGCAAATCGTAGCCGGCTTCTTGAATCGCTTTGATGGTCTCGTCATTGAAAGTCTCATTGACGGGGACATCGGTGGTAATGGCATTGATATCCAGGCGTAGGCCAGCAGTCAATTTGAAATTCTCATTGACCTGAAATTCATCCTGAACAAAGAATCCAAGGGTGAATCCACTGAAGGCGGCAATGGCATCCGACTCGTCTCCCGCGACATTGTCCACTTGAGAATAGCTGCGGTCGTAGCGCGTGGCAGGGCGACCGTCGAGAAACTGCTGCAAGCCAGGGACAAACTGCAAGGTAGTATCGCCATTTTCAATCAGGGTATCCGTCAATCCATTGTAGCGATACGCGCCGAAGTTTTCCCGGATGAAGAGGTTTCCTACGCTGTAGAATTCGTTTTGCGTCCCCAGGGTAATGCTGTGTTTCCCCAGGAAGATTTGGAATTCGTCAGAGATGGTGAATACATCGGTATCCAATCGGTTGGCAGTAGAAAAACGTTCCCCTCCGAATTCGATCGCTCCATCTCCGTCAACGATGCTGACCCATGGGAAATCCGTCCCAAATACGTCGCGGTCATCCCGAACAGACTTGAAGCCCAACTTGAATTGATTGGAAAAGGTATTGCCAAAGAGGCTGTTCAACTCGAAGGTCGCATTGTGGGTGCGAGAAGGGAAAGACTCTGAACCATTTTGGAAACCCAGGAAGGTAGCAGAAGAACTCCTGGCTTCTAGGTTCTCGATGTCATTGACGAAATACCGAAGCGAAGCTTTGTGGTTCTCATTGATGTTGTAATCCAACTTGGCCAACACAAAATTCCGGTCCAAGGTGCTGGCATTTTCTGTGAAGGTGCCAGGATCGTACCCAAATTCTGACAAGCGAGTCCGTAGAGCCGTAAGGTCTGCGTCCGTGGCGTCGCCATTGTAGTCGGCGAAGTCAAAAGGATCAGGGACTTGGTCACGCTGAAATTCCCCATTCACAAAGAAAAACAGCTTGTCTTTGATGACTGGACCACCCACTCGGAAGCCAAAGGTCTGAGCGGTGAAATCATTCAAGGTCGTCCGATTGGTGTCTTCGGCAAAGATGCCATCGAAGCGAGGCGTACGACCCGCCAAATTCTGATTCCGCAGGAAGTAGTACGCAGAAGCTTCTACCTTATTGGTTCCAGAACGAGTAACCGTGTTGACTGCGCCACCAGCGAATCCACTCAGGCGAACGTCAAAAGGGGCAACTGATACCTGAAACTGCTCAATGGCGTCCAAAGAGATCGGAGGCGCACCAGTCTGTCCACCGTCCGTACCAGAGCCAGCCAATCCAAACACGTCATTATTGACAGAGCCGTCGATGTAAATGGCGTTGTAGCGATTGTTTTGGCCGCCAATGCTAAAGGAGAATCCGTCGTTTCCTTCGTTGACGGAAACCAATGGATTCACCCGCACGAAGTCCGCGATTGAGCGGCTGATGGTTGGCAGTGCGTTGATGTCGTCTTCGGTGATGACCGTTTCTTGTCCGGTACGGTTGCCGTCGAATACATCGCTCCGAGAAGAGGTGATCTCTACTTCTCCGAGATTCACCGCATTTTCCAACAAGGTCGCACTCAGGCGGAACGTTTGGCCGAGAGTTAGATAAATTCCTTCTTCTTGGTAGGTCTGATATCCCACATAAGAAATGCTGATAGAGTAGGGCCCGCCAATCCGCATATTGGGGATGCGGTACATACCAGCCTCGTTCGTCAGGTTGCCATACTTGGAGCCAGAAGGCGTATGAATGGCAACCACAGTCGCCCCTACCAAGGCATTCCCCGAGCCATCTACCACCGATCTCCACTCAAGGTGGAAGTCGTAAAGCCCTGAGCAAACGCACCAGTAACAAAGGCTAGACTGATCAACAGACATAGAAGAGATCTTTTCATAAGTTGATTGGTTTGAGGATTTCCACTCTGAAAATCGCTTCAAATCAAGTCAGCTTACGTTAAGCCATCGTTCGGTCGGGGTTATTTATTTTGGATACCTTTGTTAAGCCTAAAACAATTATTCCAGGACGGGCAACTTCCTTGCTCCAACAAAGGTTATAAAGGGTTTGCTGATTTTCTAGCAATTTTCACCCCCAGCATAATCAGCTCACATTCAATTACTTGCTGATGTTCTCACTGGTTCTTCATCAATTCCAAGGCCCGGGCGGTTTCTTCTACTGGTAGCTGACAGACCTTATGTTGACAGACATAGATGAAGGTAGCGCCAGGGACAGATTTGTTCTGGAGCAGTTCCAAACTGCCTTCTTCGGTACCGCCCAGAAAAATGGCCTGCGGCAAAAATGCCTGATCCATTTCGGCTCGCTTTTTCACCGCATCTGCTCCCACGATGGCGACCTCATACGGTTCCGTCGTGAGCCAACTCAGTAGCTGCCCCCAATTGGCATAATACGCCCCATCTTGCTGCAATTGGGGCAGAATGGCCTGCACCATTTTCTTGGACTTGGCCAGATAGGGTTCGTGATAAAAATAAGTCCCCAATAGGTATAAGTCCTTCGCCAGAATGGAATTCGCCCCAGGGATGACATTGTCTGGAATCTCGCGAGAGCGGGTGATCAGCGGTGCGTCTTCTTTCGCTGTGTAGAAGAACAAGCCTGACTTCGGATCAAAAAAGCCTTCCAAGGTGTAGTCCATCAAGTCCCTCGCTTCTTTGAGCCAACGCTCCTCAAAGGTCACCTGATACAAGGCGATCCAGGCGTGAATCACCAGTCCATAATCATCGGCAAAGGCGTTGATGGCAGAACTTCCGTCTTTGAAGGTGCGGTTGAAGCCCCCGTCCTTGCGTTGGAGGTGTTTTTTCAGGAAGGCTGCATTTCGCAGGGCAATGTCCAGGTATTCCTGCTTGCCCAAGACTCGGTAGGCATCCACATAGCCTTTGAGCATGAGCGCGTTCCAGGCGGTGAGTTGCTTGTCATCCAGGCCCGGACGAATGCGTTTTTCCCGCTCCGTGAGCAATTGCGCGCGCTGGGCTTGTAGTTCTGCCTGAAGCTCCTCCAACCCCATGCCCAACTCTTCTGCCCATTCCGCCAGCGGACGTTTCAGATGCAGGATGTTGTGTCCCTCCCAGTTGCCTCCTTCAGAGACTTGGTAGATCTCGCAAAAGCGTTCCGCCCCAGTTCCCAAGACCGCTTCGATCTCGGCCTTAGTCCAGATATAGAATTTGCCTTCTTCTCCTTCACTGTCGGCATCCAAACTCGAATAAAAGCCGCCCTCGGGAGAAGTCATTTCCCGCTTGATGAAGCTCAGGGTCTCTTCAATCACCTGCTGATAGGTGGGGTCTTTGGTGGCTTGGTAGGCGTGGGCATAGAGACTCACCAATTGGGAGTTGTCATAGAGCATTTTTTCAAAGTGAGGCACCAGCCATTTCTCGTCGGTGGAATAGCGGGCAAAGCCGCCCCCCACATGGTCATAGATCCCGCCCATCCGCATCTCATCCAGGGTAAGCAATACCGCTTGTAGGGCCTGTTCGTTGTCCTCGGTTGCCTGATGTTGCAGCAACCACTCGTGTATGGACGGCATCGGAAATTTGGGCGCTTTGGCGAGGCCACCGCGACGCATGTCCAGCTGATTGAGGATGGACTGAATGCCCCGATCCACTTGTTTGGGTTGAAAGAAAGGGTCTTCTTCGTCCAATTCTACCACGTCCATTTGCTTCAGTCCCTGGGTGATTTGGGCGGCTACTTCTTCAAGTTTGCCGGGATTGTTGCTTTTCAGTTGGATGAATTGGTTCAGGAGACGCATCCATTCTTCCTTGGGAAAATAGGTCGCTGCGAACACGGGCCTCCCATCTGGCAGGGCAACCGCATTCAGGGGCCAGCCACCTCGTCCGGTGGTCATATAGGCCGCATTCATATAAATCTGATCCACATCCGGTCGCTCCTCCCGATCCACCTTGATCGAGACAAAGTGTTCATTCATCAGCCGAGCTACCGCGGTATCTTCAAAGGATTCG
>JBCCCJ010000463.1:0-5331 GCA_039033615.1 Bacteroidota bacterium | reverse complement strand
GAATGGGACCCGAAACGAAATAAGCGCGCGAAACGAGGAAGTTATTTTTCAAGTATCACTTAGCAGAACGTTTGAAGGCAGAGGGCGTCATTCCAGTGCCTTTTTTGAAGGCTTCGTAAAAGGCTGATTTCGAGCGAAAACCCGCTTCCTGAGCAATCGCCAGGACGGTGAAGTGCTGATAAGCCGGGTGCTGCAGCATCTCCTTGGCCTTGTCCACCCGGTAGCCATTGATGAAGTCCATGAAATTCTGCTCCAGGCGTTCGTTGATGACCTGAGAGAGATACTTGGGATTCAAATCCAATTGTTCTCCCAACTGACGAAGGGTCAGGTCCTGCCGAAGAAAGGGCTGTTTCGCCGACATAAAAGCCAGAAGTTTCTCTTGCTGCCGATCTTTTTGAATTTCGGTCAAAGGAGAGGATTCGTAGCGAATGGGCTCGATTTCTTCTGGTTCTTCAACCATCAGCACCTCCGGCAAGCCGTCTAGCATTTCAGGCTTCAGCAGCGCGATCAACAGCATGATACTCGCCATCGCACTGATGCCAAAAGCAGGATATGGCACCCAGCGCGGTGCGCCTACCAAGAAGAAAGTCAACAACACACTGGCCAGTGGCATCAGGATCACTGCAACCAACCACATCAACCACCGGAGATAGATAGGATCAGAAAAGGAGGCTTGCTCTTGCACGAAGCGACGAAAGCGATAGATCCGTCGCAGGCTGAAAAACAAATAGACAAAAAACAACGAGGCCAGCCCCAATCCCACCATTCGAATGGGCAAAGGGGGCAGTTGATTTGGCGAGAAAGGAGGTTGCCCGATGGCCTCAAACCAGTCAGCAAAGAACAGCGCCAGGACCATCGCGATTCCTAAAGGCAGGAGGTGCCAGAGGTGTTTCCAGCCCAACCGAAATTGCCGCTCCATATAGGCGCGCAAGTACAAATACAGCAATGGCCCATATAAAAAAGCGACCAGAATGCCCGGCCCGACCTCGATCTGCATCCCTTGCGGTTCTGCCGAAAATTGATGGATGGTTGCCAGCAGTCGCAGGCCCATCACCAGCATAAATCCTCCCAGTAGCAACCGACTCAAGCGATTGCCTCTCGCTTGCAACCAAAGCAGGCAGATGAGAATGACACACTGATACAGCCCAATCCATAGGATCAGGGCAGGCCAATTGTACATGATGACAGGTGGATTCATCCAATCAGATCCGAACAATCATTCTCTCTCGAAAAGTACGCAGAGTAGGCTGACATTCAAAAGAGCGGTCAGACTTGCCGATGGCAACGTAGATCGGTCTTCCATTCACTCGAATGTCATCTCGGCGATAGAAGAGATCTTATGTGGCTTCCGAATACAAGAGATGCCTCACAGGTTCGGCATGACAATCGGTGATTGACTTTTTCTTGTACCCTTTCCCCACTCCCCCGTTTTCCCTCCGAAGGGAAAACAACCCGCTTTTCGGCGAAAAGGAGGTGCTATTGCCGATGGCAAACGGTGGTTCCCCCCCGTTTCCGACGGAAACTGCCCCCCTCGGTCCGGCGCGGCAGGCTCGGCGAGGCGGGCAAGGTCATCAGGCTGGTAGCTCGAATAGGGCTATCGAAGATTGGGGGGACTCAGGGCAGCAGCCCGAGGATCGCGCCCCCCTTACGCTGGCCCGTGCTAGGCTCAAGGGGGGCAGCAGCCGAAGGCAGCGGGGGGTACCTACCCTTTCCGCGCTCCCCCGTTTTCCCTCCGAAGGGAAAACAACCCGATTTTCGATGAAAAGAGGTAATGATTTGCCGAAGGCAACGTAGATCGGGCTTCCAGGCCGATCGGATGCTTGAGTCGTTTGACTGGTAAGACAGCCGCGGCCTGGAAGACCACGGTAAGAGAGGAAGTATTCTTCCGTAGATGGCGAGAGAGATCGGAAAGACCGAGGAAAGGACGCCCCATCCGCAGGAAGCCCCAACTTCAAACTGACGCATGAAGACCACTGGAGAGGTCAGACTTTTTCCCTAATTTTCGAAAAGAAGTCAAACATCAAATCGGTGCCCTGTCAGCTCGTAACTTATCAGAGGAATGCCCCTGAACCTGTCAACCTATGTTAGGCAGTAACACCTTGAAATCTGAACCCTGATCCTTGTTCCCTGTCCAACCCATCAACCAACCCCTTCCACATATGCGCTTCCTCTATTCCTTCCTCCTATTCCTGCTCCTGATTCCTTTCCTCCTCCCTGCCCAAACTCAAGATTGGCAAGGAGTGGATCAATACATCGACCAAGCCCTGCGGGAATGGCAAGTCCCTGGCTTGGCCGTAGCGGTCGTATCCAAGGATTCCGTCTTGTTCATGAAGGGCTATGGTCGGCTCGATTTGCGGGATACGCTAGAGGTCAATGAGCACACCTTGTTTGCCATTGCCTCCAATTCCAAAGCCTTCACGGCTACCGCCATGGGGATGCTCGTCCAGGAAAAACGATTGGAATGGGACGATCCGGTACTGGATCACCTTCCCAATTTTCAATTGTATGATCCCATCGCCACCCGCAAGCTGACCATTCGGGACCTGTTTTGCCACCGGGTCGGGCTGGACACCTGGAGTGGCGACCTGACCTGGTATGGTTCTCGCTATTCCCGTGATCAGGTCATGAGTCGAATTCGTTTTCAGCCACCAGCCTACGATTTCCGGACGGGATATGGCTATTCCAATCTCATGTATCTGGTCGCCGGACAAGTCATTCAATCCGTATCCGGCAGCTCATGGGATGAATACGTTGCCAAGCGCCTCTTTCGCCCACTCAATATGCGCCGGAGCAATACCAGCATTCGCGCCCTGGATCGCCTCGACAATGTCGCGACTCCCCATACCTACCGCGCCGGAGAGACTTCCCCCGTCCCCTATCGCAACGTGGACAATGTCGGCCCAGCCGCTTCCATCAATTCCAGCGTCGCCGAACTCAGTCATTGGCTGCAACTCCAGCTCAATATGGGTTCCTACGGGGGGCAAAGTATCGTTTCCCCAGAAATCATTCAGGAGACCCGCACCTCTCACAACCTGCTTACTGTCAGCAATTTCCAACGACAACTTTCCCCTACTACCCACTTCCGAACCTATGGTCTAGGCTGGCAGTTGCAAGATTATCACGGCCGAATGGTGGTCCAACATACCGGGGGCATGGACGGCATGTATTCCTACACCGGATTTCTGCCGGAGGAAGGCGTTGGCGTCATCGTCCTCAGCAATCGGGACAATCACTACCTCATCAATGCCTTGCCACTCTATTTGTTTGACCATTCGCTGGGCATCGCGGAAACAGACTGGAGTCAGACCTATTTGGAGTTGTTTCGAAACTCCGAAGTCGCTGCTATGCGGAAACTCGAAAAAGAGCAAAGTCAAGCCGACTGGTCTCAGCCTACCCTCCCGGTAGAACAATACCTGGGGCGCTACCGCTGTCAGATGTACGGCGAAGCCACCCTCCAAATGCAAGGGGACAGCATCATCATGAAGCTTTCTGGACATCCCAAGATCCAGGGCGTACTGGAGCATTGGCAGCAAGACATCTGGACCGCCACCTGGAACGATCCCATCTGGCACCAAAGCAAGATTTCCTTCACCGTCGATCCGGCGGGAGGCGTACAAGCCTTTGAGATGCAGGTTCGCCCCGATTGGATCGATCCCTTTGTCTATCAGTTTGAAAGGCGGTGAGAGGAAGATGAGATGGGCGAATCCCCGACCAGCTTACAAAAGCTGGTCGGGGTCGATCCCTTTTGGAGTTCGCTGACGCTCCGTCTTCCGCTTCGCTCCAGACCCTTCGCTAGCGCTCAGGTCCTCCAGGCATCTTTCGCCTGCCGCTTGGCAGAAGAGGCAGATTCGCTTAGACCATGTTTGGAACGCTAATTTTCTCGGGAAGTCCCTACTTTGAGAACCTGAACTGCCCACTTTCTCCTCGAGATAGCTCGCTATTCCTCGTCAAAAGTGGTTGTCAGAACCTCAAATCAGGAAATTTCTTTAGCAAATTTTCTATCCCAAACATGGTCTTATTCTTTGATCAGGCGTCTGGTTTCTTTGCGCTTTCCCGCAGTCAGGGTCACCACATACACTCCGGCTGCGAGGACTCCTACATCTACTTCCTGTTCATGCTCTCCCGTAAGCTCGGTCTTCTCCGGCCCTTGCCACACCAATCGGCCCATCAGGTCCCGGATTTCTACCTGGGTTTGCTCCTTCGAGAATAAGTTGTAGCGCAGCCTTACCACCTCCCTGGTCGGGTTAGGGAAGAGGGTGAAGGCTTCTATGGTTCTCAGGGAAGCGGAGGCATTCGGTTGGGACAATCTTGCCAAGGGCTGATTGGCCTGGTAGGTCCCATTTTGACAATAGCCAGCTACGTCAAAGGTAGCACTCGTGAGCGCAGGTACCTCATGCCAATAAGGCGGGTCGCGAAAGAATCCAACTTTCAGCGAAATCCCAGGAGAAACATCTGCGCCTGGCTCAATGGTGATCGACTCACTCGCCAAAATCGTTACCGAGACCCCGGGAGCGGTCTGTAGGTCTTCAGAAATGACCACATCCCCCCAAGAAAAGATGGTTTCATTCGTCGAGAAGGCCGTCGGGCTATCGAAGACGAGATCGCGCGGATAATGAGTCAGATCCCCTGGAGAAGGAAACATTTCTGGCGGTCGATAGGATAAGGTCGTCGGAATGGTCAATTCCTGAACGTGGGTAATGGCCTTTCCATCCGAGCCAACCGGATCGAATTTGTAGCGAATCAAGAGTTTCAAGAAAATCTGAACCGCCGGGTCAGGCTCTACGATCGTGCATTCTACAGGAAAGCCTTCATAATCGTAGGCCACTTCGAGGTTGGTCAGATCAGCCAGCGGCAAAAATGGACTCAACAACCGATTGGTCTGTCCTGGATGGGGAAACAAATTGAATACCTGATCGGGCATCGGAATTCCCGTAGGAAACCGAATCTCAATGGCCCCAAACAGCTCCGTTTCCGCTACATCTACCTCTGAAACGGGGTTGAAGAGGTATGGCAAGTCCTCAAACCGAAACTGGTTTCGAAAATCGCGCCAGGATTGAAAGACAGGTGTGCCTCCGCAGCTCCCGAGTGCGCTTTGGGTGGTCAACAATCGTCGGTTATTGAGCACTACTGCGTCCTCCAATATGCCAATCAAGCCCAGCGCTTCGTTGTAGGTGGGATAGGCGGGCTGATTCGGGCTTGCCTCCTCCGGCAAAAGATGCGAATGTTTCGCTCCGGGGGTGCCGAGGCGAATATTGGCAGCTTCGACGGGGCTTTTCTTTTGGACCAGTCCCCTCAAGGCAATTTCCGCTTCCATCGCCATCGGGAGCATTT
>JBCCCJ010000462.1:0-5338 GCA_039033615.1 Bacteroidota bacterium | reverse complement strand
TGCTGGCGGTGGCCCGGGAGGGGTTACTGCTGCCCTATGTCTGGCGGAAGCTGGCATCCCCAGCACCATCCTCGAAAAATCCAGTTTCCCCCGCGACAAAGTCTGTGGAGACGCCCTGTCCGGCAAGGTGGTTTCGGTTTTGCACTATGGACTGCCTCATTTGGAAGAAGGTCTGCACGCCTTTCCTGAAAAAGTGGGCTCTTGGGGCATTCGCTTTGTGGCTCCCAGTTTGGAGGCGTTGGATGTGCCGTTTCAAAGCAAAAAGGCCAGGGAAAAAGGAGTCGCTCCTGGTTATATCGCCAAACGTTGGGAATTCGACCATTGGCTGATGGAACAAGCCCAGGCCCACCCCTTGATTACAGTCAAAGAAGGGGTGAAAGTGGAAGCCGTAGAAGTGAAAGCTGACAAAGTTTTGGTGCATACCGGACAACAACAGTGGGAAGCAAAAGTCATCATTGGCGCAGAAGGGGCTCATTCGGTGGTTGCCAAGCAGCTAGGAGGCATCCGCATGGAACCCGCGCACCATTCGGCTGGCATCCGGGCCTATTATCAGGGCGTAACGGGATTTCATCCGCAAAACTTCATTGAACTTCACTATCTCAAAGAACTGCTCCCCGGCTATTTTTGGATTTTCCCTCTGCCGAATGGTTGGGCCAACGTGGGGCTGGGCATGCTCAGTCGGGACGTCAGCAAGGAGCGAGTGAACCTGAAAGCCCGCTTGTTGGAGATCGTTTCCACCCACCCACAACTCAAGGAACGCTTTTCTGGTGCTCAGTTAATGGGGAAAATTCAGGGGTTTGGCTTGCCGCTGGGTTCAAAAAAGCGGAACCTCTCCGGGAATCGCTTTGTATTGGTGGGAGATGCGGCCTCCTTGATAGATCCCTTTTCAGGCGAAGGGATCGGGAATGCTATGCTCAGTGGACGCATTGCCGCCGAGCGAATCGGGGTAGCCCTTTCGAAAGGAGATTTTTCTGCGGATTTTTTTGCCTCTTATGATGAAGCCGTATATCGCAAAGTCTGGTCTGAGCTTCGCCTGAGCCACCAAATGCAAAAACTGGTCAACTACCCCTGGTTGTTCAATTTTGTGGTGAAAAAGGTCAATCGGAACGAAGCCTTGCAAAGTATGTTCACCATGATGTTTGAAGATTTGGACATTCGGCAAGAGCTGCGAAAGCCCTCGTTCTACTGGAAATTATTTACCGGAGGTTGATGCTTTTTCCGTCTGATCTTTTCCCAATGATGACCGACCAAGCCAACACAGAGTAATAGCAGGGGAGAAACCGGCAAGGCGAAGCGAGAAGCGCCAGATGCTCCGGTGAGGGTGGCAACATATAGGATCAACAGGGCTACCACGCCTTTTTCCTGCCAACTCAGTCCTTTGACCCAGGGAAGAAACACCAAGGCAAGGAGTTTTCCTCCGTTGAAGCAAGCAATGCAAAACAGCAAGAGCAATTGTGCGATGGATTGTCGCTGGAGAAACTGCCAGATACCCGCGTAGCCATTTTCACTGAAACTTCGCAAAAACCCAGCTCCTTCCTTCGACTCCCATCCCCAAAAATGCGCCAGATCGAAACGGCCCGGGTCTAGGAAAAAATTGATCATACCTCTTGTATGCATCCAGGCATATTGGGGCAGATGGTCTAACACGATCTGCGTACATGCTTCTGTGAGAGTCTGTTGGCCTTCCTGATAGCTGGGAGCGCCGATCGCCGCATAATGGATCTCATCGCTCAGCACCAGGGCTGAGTCTGGGCCATAGACCTGCGTCAAGAGATTGTGGGTGGTATATTGGAGAAGACTGAGGTTTTGAATGCTGGAGTAATGAAAATAGCCGGTTCGGGCTTCGTTCCATTTGGCATAGCTGAAGGCAAACAGCAAAGGGATCAGGCCCGCCAGAATCCAGGTCCATCGCTTGTGAGTCCAGGCCCAATAGACGGTCATCAAGAGAAAAGGCAGTCCGAACAGATACATCACGGGCTTGGTCAGCATGCTAAGGATAAGGAGCCCTGCCGAGCCCCAGAGCCATCTCCCGTTCCCCTCTCGTTCTACCATCAACCAACCCCAAACCGAGGTCAGCAAGAGGCTTTGCAGCAGCAACTCGGTCATGACCAGTTGACTGTACATCACCTGAGCGGGATAAAAAAGTAAAAAGGGGAGCATCCACCAGCGAGCGGTTCGTTTGGGTTGGAGCATGCCCCACATCCGCCAAGTCAACCAGATCGCATACATACTCAGGGCAATCTGCCACAACAAAATCCACAACTCAGATCCCAGAACCCAATCATTGATCAACAGGAGGGCAGGATACAGAGGGGGCCGCTTGCTATAGTGATGCATCCGGCTCTGATCTTCCCAAGGGGCACTGTACAGCGTCTGATGGTCGCGTAGATTCTCGGCGGCTTGCACATATTCGTAAGAGTCCACCATCATCCAGCGTTGATGGAAGAGCTGATATCCTCCTACAGCTAGATGAATGCCGAGTAATAGCCCCCAGAAAAATTTCATATCTTGCCGATCAAGGCCTGATTTCCGTATTTTCATCGCAAATTACCATTCTCCATCCCTCATACATTCTCCCGCTAACTTCAAAAGCCTGACCCTTCATGGATCTCTTCTCTCCTCCCAAACTTCTACTGGTCAACCTGGGATTTTTGGCCATGTACGTGATTTTGTTCTTCTTTTCCAAATGGCTGAAGGGCTTGCTCTCTTCCTATAAATTGGATGAACAATTGACCGAATATGACAACAACGCCGTTTCGGTGAGTGTTGCCGGATATTTCATTGCGGTTACCATCATTTTTCTGGGAGCCATCATGCCCACTGGGGATGGCATCTCAGCAGGGGAAATGCCCACTTCAGATATCTGGGAGCAATACCTGACCGTTGCGGCATATTCGATTGGCGGGATTTTGCTGTTGCACCTTTCTCGTTGGCTGAATGCCCGCTTTATCTTGTATAAGTTTTCGGTAGACAAGGAAATTGTGAAGGACCAAAACCCTGGCACCGGGGTGGTAGAAGCAGGTACCTACATCGCTTCGGCCATGATCATTGCTGGCTCCATCTATGGAGAAGGGGGAGGCCCCCTTACCGCGCTGGTTTTTTATTCGCTCGGTCAGATAGCGCTGATGGTGTTCGCGTTGTTGTATGCCAAGCTGAGTCCCTATGATGTGCATGATGAAATCGAGAAAGACAATGTCGCCGCGGGCCTTGGCTTCTCTGGCGCTCTGATCTCCATTGGGATCATCTTGATGCGGGCAGTGGCGGGCGAATTCGGCGGCTGGGTAGCGGATCTGACCACCTTCGGAATCGACGTGCTGGTCGTCTTTATTTACCTAATCGTGGTACGCTTTGTCTTTGATAAGCTGATTTTGAGAAATTCAGACCTTAATACCGAAATCGCTCAGGATCAAAACCTTGGCGCCGGATTGCTGGAGATGATGGTCGCGATTTGCTTTTCCTCAGTCTTGTTTTTTGCCCTCTAATCTGTCTGCCTCATGCCAGATTCTTCCTCCGCTTTTTGGGGGAAATGCCATATTTGGCTCGGTACAATTTCGCGAAGTAATTGGGCGCAGAATGTCCGGTAGAATAGGCAATTTCTGAAATACTCAAGCTGCTTGAACGCAGCAATTCATCTCCTTTTTGTAGCCGAATCTGTTGGATGAAGTGGGTAATGGTATTTCCGGTGAGGGCTTTGACTTTGCGATGCAACTGAGAGCGACTATACCCCATCTCCCGACTCAATTCCGGCACCCGGAATTCTGGATCGTCCAGATGTTGTTCCACCAGGTTCCGTATGCCTTCCAACAAAGGGTCTTCGATTGGAATCTCCGCTTCTCCCTCCTGGACCATCGCCTGATACTGCTTCTGGAGTACCTGTCGCGTTTCCAATAGGCTTTGCACCCGAATCAGCAGTTCCTCCCGATCAAATGGCTTGGGTAGATACGCATCAGCTCCCAAGGTGTAGGCGGTCTTTTTCGATTGCTGACTGGCCTTTGCGGTCAGCAAAATCACCGGCACATGCAGGGTCAAGGGGTGAGCCTTCACTTTTTCACACAATTGGTAGCCGTCCATTTTGGGCATCATCACATCGCTGATGATGAGGTCAGGTACCTTTTTCCGCGCCATCTTCCAGCCTTCTTTTCCATCCTTCGCCACCAATAGCTGGTACTGATCTGTCAGGAGGGATTGCAAATAGGTTCGGACATCGTTGTGGTCCTCGACGAGGAGGATATGGGGCAACTCCTGTTCCTCCGCTTCGCCTTCAAGATGTACGGTCTCTTCTGGCGGAAGCGGAATTTGAGGCAAATCCGGGTACAAATCATCTTGAATGGGCGCTTTTTGTCGAATGGGCAAATGAACCCAAAAGGTGGTTCCGACTTCTTCCTTGCTTTCGACCTTGATTTTCCCTCCCATCAATTCCACCAATTCCTTGCAAAAGGACAATCCAACTCCGCTACTATGGGTCGCAGAGTTTCCATGAGGATTGCTTTCATCCAGGCGGAAGAAACGATCAAACACCCGGGGAAGAAATGTTGAAGGAATCCCCAAGCCATTGTCTTGGACACTCACGATCAATTCCTCATGTTTTTGCCTGGCTTGGAGAAAAATTTCCCCACCTGCCTCCGTGTATTTGATGGCGTTGGACAGTAAATTCCCAATTACCATACCCAGACGATCGGGATCTACGTCCAAATAGCAGCTTTCCAGGGCACTTTGGTAATGAAAGGCAAGCCCTTGTTGAATGGCCAGCGACTGAAAAGACTCTGCCACGTAGCCCAACCAGGGAATCAAATCTAGCTGTACGAGGTGCAATTTCAGCCTGCCCTTTTCCAGTTTTCGGAGTTCCAGCAACTGCCCCACCAATTCCAGGAGTTGGCGGGCATTTCGTTGAATCAACTTACTCCCGCGCAGACTCCAACTGGCTGGTTTGCTTTCAATCTGTTCCGCCATGCCCTGAATCACCGTCAGGGGAGTCCGAAATTCATGGGCGATGTTGGTGAAGAAGCGGCTTTTGAAGCGGTCGAGCGATTGGAGTTGGGCGTTTTCGGCTTCAATCTTTTGGAGAGCCTTCTCGTTTGCCTTGGCTTGCTGCAAAAACAGCAATTCTTCGATGGCCTTGGTCAGGCTGATTTTCAGGTCATCAAAATCCAATGGTTTGGACAAAAAATCAAAGGCTCCCCCATTCATGCAAGCCCTGATCGTCGGCAGATTGGCCGCAGTGGACATCATGATGGTCTTCATGGGCCGCTTCATAGATCGCAACTCCTGCAACAGCGTCAAGCCATCCATCACTGGCATGTGTAGATCACAAAATACCAGACCGATTTTTTCCCGTTGA
>JBCCCJ010000461.1:0-5351 GCA_039033615.1 Bacteroidota bacterium | reverse complement strand
TGTGGACCCGGACCACTCACCGCAGGCAAGCCCCCATCCAGATCCCACAAATAGCTCGCCGCAGGAGAAGCACTGCCCGTGTACAACAGCTGCGCATTTTGACCCTCGCAAGCGTCGGGATCCAAAGAGAAATTGGCCGTTGGAATCGGATGAATGGTGATGGTTTGAACGCTTGGCGCAGATTCACATGCAGCATCAGCCACGACTAGACTGACGGTTTGTAGGCCTGTTCCATTCCAGGAAACTTGATAAGGTCCTGCGCCCGTTCCTTGAACTGTCGCGACATTCGGACCAAAGTCCCAGGTATACGTAGCGCCCGGAATGGGGACGCCAATGAAGGTTACAGTTGTCAATGCCCCAACACACAAATCTGTCTCCATGGAGAAATTGGCTTCTGGGAGGGGCACAATTTCTACCGTAATCGTATCTTCATCTACACACCCCAGCAAATTGGTGGCGGTCATGGGGAAGAAGAGCGTTTGTGAAAAAGGAGTGGCAAAGGAAACCGTCGGACTGGAAGAGTCCAGCGGACCTTGCATGCCTAACACATTTTCCCAGGTATAGGTAACATCTGGAACTGATGGACTGCCAATGACGCCCGGATCTCCTGAACAAAACGAGGTGTCATTCCCCGCATCGATCACAAATGGATCAAGGATGGTCAAGGTCGCGGTATCATCCCCGATACAGGGAACTCCACCCACCGCCAACTGAATGGTTTCATTGCCTTCCACCACACCATCAGCAATCACGGTGATGGGAATATCAATCGAACTTTGATTGGGGGGAATGATGATAGAAGATGGACCCGTATAATCTACCCCGAAGGTAGCAGTACCGCCATAGGTCAAGGTAAGGGGAACGGCAATGGTGGTGTCCAGTACGTTGAAGACGGTGAAAAATCCATCAACACACTCCTCCGCAACTTCTGTTCCCGTTCCATTGTTGTTTTGTGAGGTAACGAGTCCGGCACCTCCACCACCGCCAGTTCCGCCGCCATCACAACTGAGGGCTTCAATGAATACCCCTGAATCATAGCCATCATCTCCTTCATCGGCAATGGCCAGTTTGATCGAATAAGTTTGACAAGGATCAACCGGAACCTTCGCAGTCAGCACCACTGTAGTGCCATCATAGTCCGTTCCTACTGGAGCAGCTACGAAAAAGTTGCTATTGGTCATTGCATTGACACTCCCGATGAATACTGCGGTAGTCGTGCCGGGAAGGGTGGCAAAATTCGTTGGGGTAGGGTAGCCCGGTCCGCTGATGAAGGCTCCAAAAATATCGTCAAAACTCCCCACAAAGGTGGGGTATTCGTTGGAACCAAACACATATCGGAAGCGAATGGTGTCGCAGGTGGGGAATACATCAAAGGTAACCACACAGGCATCGTTGATGTCCGTACCCGGACCAAGTTCATTGACAAGATCGGGATCTGAAGGCCCGCCGAGGTTTTGGCCAACCCCAATCCCCGCTCCAGGAACTGCAAAGTCCACAGAGCCAGAGGTCATCAACAGACCGGAGTCTAGGTCAACGGTTCCTCCAGCGGAAAAAAACTTGCTCATTTGAGGGCCAGCTCCTAGTTGACCAATGGTGTCGCAAGTGATGTTGACGTTGGTGATGTTGACCCCATCGTCTAATTCATTTACATACTGATCATAGGGGGAGCCGAAGGTTACGGAAACTTGGGCGAAGCTGAAAAGCGGCAAGAGGAGAAATAAGCCGAACGCTCCGAGACTGATACAGCAGCGGGTAACTCTTGTCATGGAGAGGGAGGTAGTTGTTCTAGCAGAAAGTGCAATCCTAACTAAGGAGGAGGAGTAGTGTGTTGCAAAACAAAAGGAGGTGTCAACCACCCACTTTTTTCCATTTATATCCCATGGTTGTCAGGGTGTTAGACACTTTGTCGCGAAAATCGCCCTGAAGCAGGATTTCTTTGTTTTTGACAGAACCGCCGCAGCCACACTTGCTTTTCAACAATTTTCCAAGATCCTTGGCGTCTTCATCGGTCCCGACAAAGTTGTACACTTTGGTAACAACTTTGTTGCCCTTTAGTCTAGTAAGACTGATTCTGAGGTTTTGTTTGGCTGGAGGCAAAGTATCCTCTACAACTTCCTCTTCCCAATCATATTCGAAACTGCTATCAGTCGAATATACAATGCCGTCTTTCTTCCGTTTTTTCTTGCTCATGTTACACCAAACCTTGCGGTAAAGGTAGCTTTTTTCTCAAAACTTGCCATGAATTTCGGAAATGTACTGGAGAAAGCACTTGCGTAAAAAAGCGGTCATGGCCGATTGAGAATTTGAAAACGTTCGATTTTCTACTTTGTTCACGCCGATGATTCCGCGGATGGCATTGGTCAGGAAGATTTCCTCTGCTTGCAAGAGATCTTTCCAGCGGATGCGTTTTTCCTGGACCGGGATTTTCAATCTTCTGGATAGCTGAATGATTTCCTGGCGCATGATCCCTGGCAGGCATCCACTTTCCAGGCCGGGAGTGAGCAACTTCTGCTTTTTGACCACAAACACATTCGCACTACTGGCCTCACTGACAAATCCCTGGTGAAACAAAATCCCCTCTTCATATCCTTGTTCTTTGGCAAACAGAGCCGCAAGAATGTAAGGCAGTGAATTGGCACTTTTGACCTTGGACAATGGATTGGCCGCAAGTTCGACCTCCCGAAAGGGGCAAATCGAAACTGCCGCAGAGCGAGAATAATAATCGTGTTTGAGGGCAAAGCCTTCTATCAAATAGCCCGGACTGTTCTGAGTGGGGAGATAAGCCCCTTCTCCTTGTCGGTACAGATGCAGCCTGATTCTGCCATGTTCATCCAATTGGTTGAGCTGAATGAGTCGGAGGATTTGTTCTGCTACTTCTTCCCGAAAAAAAGCATTGCTCCGATTCATTTTTAGCAATTCCAATCCCGAAAACAATCGCTCCAGGTGTTGGGACAAAAACAAGGGGCGACCACGAAACACCCGAATGGTCTCGAACAACCCGTCTCCATACCGAAAACTCCGGTTGAGCAAGGGGATGGTCGGATTGGTTTCTTCTACGGCAGTTCCGTTGACAATCAGCATGATAATTAGGTTCCGACTCAAACTTAGTAGCTTTTTACCACAATCTGAAAAGGCAACCGTCCAAACTGGTGATCGAATGGATTTGTCGTATATTCACGGCCTGAATCGAACGGCCTCTACCTGGGGTGCCAATTTTTAAGTTTGAATGGAAACCATCGTCTGCTTTGGGCCAGGCCCAATGTTCAAAGGAGGAATCGCCAATTACAATACCGCGCTGGCCAAAGCGCTGGATCGCTCTCCTGACACAAAAGTCCACATTGTTTCCTGGACCCAGCAATATCCCGCGATCATCCCTCGGGACTTTGTCGATCGAAGTAGCAAAACCACCTTTCTGGAAGGGACGGATATCGAAGTCAGTTATCTGACCAATTACAATCGTCCGGCCAGTTGGCGGGCTACCTATCGGTTCATTCGAGACCTGAAACCAAGCAAGGTCATTCTCCAATGGTCCATTGCCCTTCAGGGATTGCCGATGGGACGCATCGCCCGCATGCTTCGCAAGCACCCGGAGATCGAGGTGATATTCGATGTGCACGTATTGGTACAAAAGGAAGCTTCGGTATTGGACAAATTCTTCACCCGCTATGGACTGAAAGCGGGGCATACCTTCATTTGCCACGCCTACAAAACTGCGAAAGAACTAGAAGCGACCTTTCCGGAACTGACCTTTGAGATCTCTGAAGAAGGCAAAAGGGCTCAGGGGACCAATCGAAGCATCATCAAGTTGTATCACCCGGTGTACAATTTGTTTCAACCAGATCCCAATTTCGATATAACCGCCAAAAAAGCAGCGCTCGGATTGAAGGAGCACGTGTTCTTGTATTTTGGATTCATCCGGAAATACAAAGGTCTGCACAACCTGATTCCTGCTTTTGCGAAGGTGTTGGAACAGCGGAAAGATGTGTCTCTGCTAATTGTGGGGGAGTCTTTTTGGAAGACACTGGATCAGACCAAATGGACCACCCGCCTGAAAAACACCTTATTTGGAATTGCGAAATCCTTGTTTCTCCGGAAAAGTGATGACGAGAGGAATTACCATCCGTTGGCACTGGTGGAGACCTGCCAGCTGGGAGAACACGCGGTGGTGGTGAATGAATTTGTGCCGAATGAGGAGGTGCATCAATATTTCCAGGTGAGCAACGCCATTGTAACGTATTATTTGACTGCCACCCCTTCAGGCGTAGAATCTCTGGCCTATAATTTTGAGTTGCCAGTGTTAGCAACCAATGTGGGCCACTTTCCCGAGACCATCACGCACGGGTACAATGGCTATTTGGCCGAGCCAGAAAATCTGGACTCCATGGCGGAACAAATGTTGACCTTCATGGAAACGCCAATTCCCAACTCACATGTTGCCAAAGCGGCGGAGAACATGAGTTGGGAAAATTATGCTGCTTGTATCTTGTTCAAGGAATGAGGCTCACTCAAGCGGCCAATCTGAGCGGAGAGGGAGGCAGAGCTTCGCGCCAATAGCAGAGAATGCTTCCCATAACCGTCACGAAATCATTAAAGTCCACCGGTTTGGTGATGTAACAATTGGCGTGATAGGAATAGCTGGTCGAAATGTCAGCTTCCGAAGCAGAGGTGGAAAACACAATGACCGGAATGGTTTTCAAAAAAGGATCTGCTTTGAGTGCTTTGAGAACTTCCAGGCCATTCTTTCTGGGCAGGTTTAAGTCCAGGAGAATCAAATCAGGTCGATCGACTTGTCCCTCTTTGACCTGATCAAAGAGATAGTTCAGCGCATTTTCTCCGTCGCTTTGCACCAGCAATTCATACGAATTGGGTTGGGGGGAATTGATTTTGAGGGCTTCCTTTGCAAGTAAGATATCACCAGGGTTGTCCTCGACCAATAGAATTTTCATAGCTGATAAACCTTTGTGAAAAGGAGAATACGTTTTAGGGATGTATGCGGGCACTGTTAACAAACGCTAAACGTATGCCAATGTTGCCGAAAAACGAGTGAGTTTATCAGCTGATTCTTACAAGAATCGAGGAGGGGAATCTGGAGGGCAAAAACGAGAAAAAAAGGAGCGCTTATCGGATTTTGAGAATCAAGCGGGCATTGAGTAATCGAGCAGAAAGTCGATTGGGAACGGCAAAGCGGTTATTTTGGAGATCTTTGAACCATCCATAAGAAACAGTATTCTCCCGCTGGAAAATGTTATATACCTCAATTGTAACCCAAAGAGATTCGAAACTCCGCTTTCTCTTACTCTGATTGCCAAAAGTGATCATTTTGCTGAAGCCTAAATCGGCTCGGTGATAGG
>JBCCCJ010000460.1:0-5354 GCA_039033615.1 Bacteroidota bacterium | reverse complement strand
GGAAGTTGTAGCGTATGGCTGTCTGTTTCTATTTGGAGTTGCCCATCAAAAAGATTCGGGTGATCGCTTGAAACTTCTTTTGACCTTCCCCAAAAGTGAATGGGCCAGCCTGTCTTTTGGGCTAGCTGTGAAGCAGCGCGGGTACCGATTTCATTTTGATTCATCCTGTTTTTTCAAAAACACCCTAATTTAGTGAACGCCATCCGCAACTCCAATTCTCTCTGCCGCACCATATCTGAAAGGAAATCAGTACCTTTCTTCTTCACCATTCGTTTTGGACTGAGTGGATTGGTCGAGAAAAACCTGGAGGGGGAAGGTGGTAGGCAGAGGAAGTTTGGTTGCCACCTTGTCCCGAATCAACTGAAAAAGCAAACCTGATGATGCTCTCTTTTCTCTTTCTTTGGACCCTTTGTATCCCACAAACTGGAGAGGTAAGCCCGGAAGTCTGGGTGCAGCGCCCAACTGTTCAGCAGGAAGCCACCTCCGTCTGGCGAACCATCCATGACATTGCCTTTCTGGAAGGGCAAGGCTATACCGTGAATCTGCCCACCCATGCCATCATTGACTCCCTGATCGCCAAATCCAAACGGGGCGAGTTTGGCAATCAGGATTTCCCCGCCATTTATCAACTGCTGGAACAGGAGGTATTTGATCCGCAGGATTATCAGGCGGCCCACGCCAAGATCATGGAAGAATTGCCCCAACTCCATGGGATGCTGAAGCAAATTGAATCCGAACGCGCTGACTGGCCCTGGGAATTCAAGCTGTATGATTCCTATGAAGTGGTGTTGACCCTCTATGGCAGCGGTGGAAGTTACGATCCACAGATCGGCACCATTACCCTCATGACCACGCCAGAGGGGGATTTCAAAAAGTATGATCAGCCCTCCCATACCATCATCCACGAAATCACCCACCTCGGCATCGAGCAGACGCTGATTCAGCCCTTGAAGGTATCCCACGGCACTACCGAGCGGCTGGTAGATCAATTTGTGCTGCTGATGTTTGGCGACCAACTCCCCGGCTATCAGATACAGGAAATGGGAGATGTGCGCTTGGATGATCAGTTGAGAAAAAAGGGAGATCTGAAGAATGTACCCGAGATTCTGAAAGGCTTGGAATGAAGCAACTAAGGAGAATTGTTTTTCATCTTGGCGTACCTACGGCACGCCTGCCCTAAGGTCAAGAGGCCATTTCTACCGATATGTTCATCCCTAGCGGGACGCTTGGCAGCGGCAAAAAAGATTTGTCAAAGACAATGGTCCTGTAAGGACCGCAATATGGGTAGCTTTGGCCTCAAAACCCTGGTGTTGGCGTGCCGTAGGTACGCCCATATAATGAGACTTTTTGATTTGGATTGGGAACATATCAAAAGTTGCAGACGGGTTTGCCCTGTTCCTGAACTCCCCACTCCCTTTGCATTTTCCCCTTGAATTTACCAACTAGAAAGGCAAACCCCTCTCCCCATGAATCGACGTGCCTTTCTCCAACAAAGCAGCCTTCTGAGCACGGCTTCCCTGCTGCCTATGAGCCCTTTCGCAACTTCCACCAAGCCGACCTATAAACTCGGTCTCCAACTCTTCAGCATCAACCAAGACATGAATGAAGGTCCCTTTGGTACGCTGAAGAAGGTGCAAGCCATGGGCTACGAGGATTTTGAGATCTATGGCTTTGATCCGGAGAAAGGGACCTATTATGGCCATCCAGCCGCCGACTTCAAGCAGGTGCTCGACGACATGAATCTGACGGTAACCAGTGGGCACTATGGTTTTTCCGACTATTTGCACCAGTCCTTCGATCAGCTGCGCTGGTTTGTGGACCAATGTATCGCCGGGGCCAAAGCCCTGAATTGTCCCTACATCACCTGGCCCTGGTTGGCCCCGGAATTTCGGACCCCCGCCAATTTCTCCCTGCTCGCGGATCGCCTCAATCGCATCGGCGAGCAAGTCAATGCGGCCGGATTGGGCTTTGCCTACCACAACCACGGCTTTGAATTTGATGATCACAATGGCCAAACTGGCTACGAGATCATCCTGCAAGACACCGATCCCGAGCTGGTCAAATTGCAGATGGACTTCTATTGGGTGATGCATTCCTCCAAACTGACCCCCAAAGAGTGGATTGCCAAACATCCCGGACGCGTGGTGATGTGGCACATCAAGGACATGGACAAGCTCACCCGCGACTATACCGAGCTGGGCAATGGCTCCATCGACTATCTTGACATCCTGCCTGATCCGGAGGCATCTGGTCTGGAATACTATTACATCGAGCAAGGGGGCAACTTCGCCAACAGCCCTTTGCAGAGTGCAGCGACCAGTGCGGATTATTTCAAGAAGAACCTGCAACACCTGCTGTAATGCTAGGCAAAACCATCCTGTTTGTCCTGCTGGGAATGCTATTTCTGGCTTGTGGTGAGGAAAAGGAAGCCGCCCCTCCGCCGGAGCGGGAAGTGCCTGCCTCTGATGAGCCGATGAGTTTTTGGAACCAACAACGAAAAGGAACCAATTACTTCAATGGAACCCCAACGAGGGAGTGGTTTCTGGCTGCTGCGGAGGCGAACATCCGTCTGATTCGCCTGACCTTCGAGAAATGGCAAGGCGAAGAGCGAGATTTCCTGATGGGAGATGCAGACGATTACCAAGGACTGGTAGAGGAGGATTGGCTGGTGCTGAAACGCTATCTGGATCTGGCCGATTCTCTGGATCTCAACATCGTGATCACGCCCATCAGCCTTCCAGGAGATCGCTGGCGACAATCTAACGACAACCAACGGGATGGAAGGTTGTGGAAGCAGGAAGCTTTTCGATCGGCAGTTCTTCAATACTGGACTGATCTGGCAACTCGGTTGAAAGCCCAGCCCGCAGTGGTGGGCTACAACCTGGTGAATGAGCCCCATCCGGAGGTATATTATGGAAAATTTGACTTTTGGGACGAAGGCTTTTCCGAATGGTACCAATCGGTGCAAGGCGGTCCGGGCGACCTCAATCGTTTCAATCGGGAAGTGGTGGCAGCGATTCGGGAAGTGGATTCCCTCATGCCCATTGTGGTAGAATCCGGGCTCTTTGGGACGCCTTGGGCCTTTACATATCTGAAGCCCCTGGAAGATGAGCGCATCATCTATTCCTTTCACATGTACGAACCCTATCCCTACACCACAAAACGCATCAATCAAGGGCGGTTCGGGTATCCCGGGAACCTCTTCATCGAAGGCTTGGGGGATACCTTTACGATGAACCGAGAGAATTTGGCCGCTTTCTTTGATCCGGTCAGGGCCTGGGCAACCCAACACCAGATTCCAGCAAATCGCCTGTGGGTTGGGGAGTTTGGGTGCAACCGACACGTTGAGGGCGTAGAAGCCTATCTGCGAGATCTGATTCAGGTGTTCAATGAAGACGAATGGCACTGGTCCTTCTACTCTTATCGTGAAGATACCTGGGAAGCCATGGATTACGAACTCGGCACCGGAAGAGTCCCGCATCGCTATTGGGAATACCAGGAAAACGGAAGTCTACATCAACACTATCCGGAAATCTACCGCAATCGACCAGGTACTTTTTGGGATCTTTTTTCTCAGGAATTTCAACCCTAAGCCCATGCCGAAACACGAATGGCGGAAACGTGAAAAGCACCTATACCTCCCCAAACAGGAGCCCACTTATATCGAAATCCCTGGATTCTCTTTCCTCACCATCAGCGGGGCCGGCAATCCAAACGGGGCGACCTTCACAAGTTGCGTACAAGCCTTGTATGCCGTGTGCTACGCCATCAAGATGAACGCCAAAAAACTCGCTGATCCTCCGGCAGGTTATCAGGATTATACCGTTTATCCGCTGGAAGGGGTGTGGGATCTCAGCGAAGCAGGTCGCGCGGCCTATGATGGCGGCCCGATTGACAAAGACGAGTTGGTATTCCAGCTGATGATTCGCCAACCGGACTTCGTTTCGCGGGAATTCTACGAAGAGATGCGGACTCTGGCTCATAAGAAAAAGCCCAATCCGCAAATCGAGAAGCTCCGCTTTGAGCGGCTAGAAGAAGGCCCCTGTGTACACATGATGCACCTGGGGAGCTTTGACGACGAACCGGCGAGTTTTGAGCGGATGGAAGCCTTTACAGAGAAGCAACAACTTCGCCGCCTCTCCAAAGTGCACCGGGAAATCTATCTCTCAGATCCAAGGCGGACCGCTGAAGAAAAGCTCAAAACCGTCTTGCGCTTTGAGGTAGCTAAGCGGTAATCGGCTCTGCAGGAATGGCTTGCCAGTAGCTTTTCAGTTCCTGGGGTTTCTGGATCAGATCCTTCCTTTTGGCCAGACCCGGAACGTGCAACATCAACCAAAACCGAATTGCATTGAACCAATGCGGGCGGAAAGCCTTGCGCCCATCGGGATATCTTTCCGTGGGAATGCCTTGGTCGCGGAGTTGTTGCATGAGCTTGCGACAGCGCTGGAAGCCGTGGATCATGGCCTTCCAGTCATTGGCGAGCGCTGCGTAGCCTCCGGCTTCAGCCACGGCAGTCATCAGACTGCTGTTCCAGGCAAAATGCACCGCTAGCCAATCCTTCATATCCGGCCGGATTTCCGGATTGAAGCCCGCTTCGAACAGCAATTGCTGCATCTCGCCAGCTCGTTCACTCATGCTCCCATCCGGCTCCCCGATGGTGATATGTTCTGTGAGCCAGCCAGTAAGGGTTCCTTCGGCCAGTACGCCCCCAAAATGGGGAAAGCCGAGCAGGTACTGCCCCTTGGCGTACTGATCCAGGCTCTCATAGGCATGCCACACGTTGCCCATGGTCAGGAGATGCTGCTGAGGCGTGAGGAAGGGGCCTATTTCCGCCATCAGAGAAGGCATATCATGCTCGCCTACCGCCAGGATGATCCAGTCAAATTCACCCATTTCCCAGCGATCTGGGAGCATCCGATAGGCATATTCTGATGCCTCTTGATGAAACTGGGCCAAGCGACGATCTTGAAATGCTACCCGAACGGGAAGGGGTTGTTCGTCTCCGCGAATCAGGTGCCAGACTTCTGAATCAGTCGATTGTAAGGCGATGCCAAGAAAGGTAGCGATGGTACCATGACCAACGATCAATACGTGGGGAGCAGGTGGTTTCATCATTCTATAGGGTCAAGTGAGACAAACGGACGATTGTCCAATATGCTCAATTTGGGCATTAAGCAGCAGTTCCAAGAGGAGAAAAGTCAAGGAGGGGAATGATTTTGAGGGGTATTGCCTCGACCTTCCAGCTTTGAAGGCTGGAAGGTCGGTTCGCCTACATTTGCTATCAGCAAGCGAGAGGTGCCTGGAGGGTGCGAGCGCAGCGAGCAGTCCGCAGGACGGAGCGACAGCGAACCCCG
>JBCCCJ010000459.1:0-5354 GCA_039033615.1 Bacteroidota bacterium | reverse complement strand
GCAGTAATTGGCTGGTGAATGCAATGCTGGTAAACTGCGATCCCTGATCAGAATTGAAGATCTCGGGCTTCCCCCAACGGTCAAAGGCTGTTTGCAAGGCATCTATACAAAAGCTGACATCCATACTGTTAGACAACTCCCAAGCCAGGACAAATCGGCTGTGCCAGTCGATGATGGCTACCAGATACACAAAGCCGCCCTGAATTCGAATGAAGGTGATATCGACTGCCCATACGTGATTAGGCCCCTTGATTTTCAGCCCTTTGAGTAGATAGGGGTAGGTCTTGTGCCCTTCCCCAGGCTGACTGGTTCGGGGGCGAGGCAGGATCGAACGAATCCGCATCAGCTTCATCAGGCGCATCGCTCGCTTGCGATTGACTTCCAGACCATGATCGAGTTGCAGGTGCTTGGTCAGCCGGGGCGAACCTTCTTCGGGGTGATCGTGATGGCGCTTTTCTAATAAGCTCATCAGGTGCAAATTCTCCGGACTTTCCTCCTGCGGTTGGTAGTAATAGCTCGAACGCGACAAGCCCAGCAACTCGCATTGTCGGCGGATGCTCAACCCACTGATGCCCAGATCGACCAGGGACCGAAGATCATTTGGGCTATGAAGACTCATACTTTTTTTTTAGCCAGCTCAACTCAAATTGGAGTTGGCCGATCTGTTGATACATTTGGGCTTCTTTCCCCTTATCCAAACCCGAAGCAGGACCTCGTTTGCGTTGGAAAACTTCCTCTGCCCCTCCTTTCAATTCCTTCTTCCAGGTCGTAATTTGGTTGGGGTGAAGCCCGTACTTCTGCGACAACTCACTCAGGGTACTTCGCTCTTGAAGGGCTTCCAAGGCCACTTTCGCCTTGAAAGAGGCCGAAAAAGTTCTGCGCTTTTTGCTCATCGGAAAACCAATTTGTTAGGTACATAAGTTCGGAAAAATTCTCCCTCGCTTACACCTTAAATTGTGGTCCTAAAATTGGGGTCAAGGGCAAATCATGGCGAACAAGAAGTAACGAGGCGAGTGTACCTGGAATAGCAGAAGAGTACTTTCCTAACAACTTCCCCCAGTCTGATGGATCAGGGTGGGGGAATTGTTTTTCAATAGGATCGGAGAAGATTTCTCCAACTCCCGCAATTTTTCTACTTTTCGGCATGCGTTGGATTTCCTGGCTCTTGTGGTTGTTGCCTGCATACGTTGCTTCTGGTTGTGGACCAGCTCCGGCTTCTAGTCCGCCGCCGCCTCTTCCGCTGGACCCTGCGATCCTGGCATGGGAAGCCTTCCAAACCCAGTGGGGAGATAGTGGGCAGGTGAAAGTCGATCTTTGGTTGCAAGGGGGCAGCGTCCTGGATGGTAGCGGCGCTCCCGCCCAACAGGCCGACGTCCTGGTCAAAGACCAGGAGATCATCTTTGTAGGCAAAATCCTCGACTCGGTTCAGGCCAGTCAGATCCTCCAACTGGACAGTCAACTCATTGCGCCGGGTTTCATTGATCCCCACGCGCACGGCGATCCCGTCCGCGCGCCAGCTTTCCAAAATTTCCTGGCCCAAGGGGTCACCACCATCTTCCTTGGTCAGGATGGATTCAGTACGCCTACCAGAGACTTTGGTGGCTGGTTGGAGCGAGTAGCAGCCAAGCGGCCGGGTCCGAACATCGGCAGCTTTGTCGGGCATGGCACCTTGCGGGAGATGAGTGGGGTAGGCTATCGAAAGGTGCCCTCAGAAGCCGGTCTCAACCGCATGAAGGAGCAACTAGCGGCGGCACTGGAAGCGGGCGCCTTTGGGATGAGTACGGGCCTGGAATATACCCCTGGCACCTATGCCGAAGAAGCTGAATTGCTAGCCCTAGCAAAAGTCGTGGGCAGCCAGGGGGGCATGATCATGAGCCATATGCGCAATGAAGATGACGATCAATTGCTGGCCTCCATAGATGAGTTGCTGCGCCAAGGCCAATTTTGTCCCGTCCACGTTTCCCACATCAAGTCGGTCTATGGCAAAGGGCAGGAACGAGCGGAAGTCATCCTGGCCCGGCTCGATAGCGCCCGCCAGCAGGGCATTGTCGTGAGCGCGGATATGTATCCCTACGCCGCTAGTTTCACCGGAATCGGGATTGTATTTCCCTCCTGGGCTAAGCCTCCCAATGATTTCAGCAAGGTGCGTCAACTCAAGCGAGCCCAGCTAGAAACCTACCTGCGCCAGCGGGTGCAGCAGCGCAACGGTCCCGAGGCAACGCTCTTTGGAACGGCTCCCTATGCGGGCAAAACCCTGGCTCAGGTAGCGAACGAAAAAGGCAAAGCCTTTGAACAGGTGCTGATCGAGGACATTGGTCCGAGAGGGGCCTCCGCCGCCTATTTCGTGATGGATGAAAGCCTGCAACAACGCCTCTTGCAAGATCCCTGGGTCATGGTCTGCTCGGATGGCAGTCCGACCATGCGCCATCCCCGAGGCTATGGCAGCTTTGTGAAAGTGCTGGAGCAGTATGCCCGCCAAGATAGTTTGTTTTCTCTGGCCGAAGCGGTCCATAAGATGAGCGGCTTGCCCGCGCGGATATTGGGGTTAGCAGACCGCGGCACCATCGAAGCAGGTAACAAAGCCGATCTCGTGGTGTTTGATCCGGCCAAGGTGCAGGCGCGGGCTTCTTTTGAGCTGCCGCACCGCCTCGCTAGCGGGATGGAATGGGTCATTGTGAACGGGCAAATCGTCAAAGAAGGAGAAAGCTGGACCGGAAAGCGGGCGGGGCAGGTGCTGCGGCGAGTGAAGTAGCGCTGGAATCTTTCCGGCATAAAGGAAAGGGAGGCGTCGGAGACGCGAAAGTGGGGAAATGAAAAACCGCAGACTTGCCCAGAGCTTGCCGAAGGGACTAAAAATGAAAAATGATGAATGAAAAAGTACCCTTCGCTGCTGGCCTTTCGCCTGCGGCGAGCGTGAGGGGGCGAAAGGGCGGCGGCGAAGCCGACGGTCTGGAACGCAGTGGAAGACGGAGCGACCGCGAACCCCGATAGCACCCGACTCCGAAAGCGCCTGTTGGCGATTTCGGAGGCACGCCCAACACCATATATTCTTTTGCACCCACATTACTTGACGTATGAAAAACCCCTCGCTTCTGTTTTGCTTTCTCCTCGGTTTCTGCCTGCAAGCTCTGTGGGCGCAGCCTCAGCCGGGAGAGTTGTATCGAGAATACGTATGGCTGCCGGACATGCTGAGAGAGGACGAGGCGTTTCTCCGGGTCGGCGGCAAGCTAGATTACCGGAATTTGGAAGCCGAGGGCTTGCAGGAAGGTGGTTGGCTGGCGTTTGGACATCCGTTGGAATTGCAAGGGGCGATTCGGGCGGAATTGGTGCTAGAGCGGGTGGGTTCTCACGAGGATACCCGCAACCTACGCCTGAAATGGAATGATTCGGATTGGTTGGCGGTGCCGGATTTTCCGGAGTTGCCTCACCCGCAGGCGGACCTGATGTTTCACAACTATCCGGTGGTTCCCATTCCCCTGGCGCAGCTTCGAGCGGGCAAATCTAATGCCTTTCAATTGGAGGTGGATGCTACCCAGCGTTGGGGGTGGCCACAGAATATCTTCTATGGGTTTACGCTCCGGGTATATTATGATGGGGCGGACCGATTCGATGAATGGGTCTTGCAAGCTGTAGGGAAAAAGGGCCAGCTTGGCGAGCGAGTTCCTTTGGCGATTTCGGGACCTGCACTTGACGAGGTGGCGTCTGTAGCCTATCTCGGCCATTACACGGACCTGGATTGGGAAGGCAATGGGATCTACCATCAATGGCACGGGCATCCTCACCAGGGAGAACTTCGCAACCATCTGGGGACCGCTACGGAGGCTCCGTTTGCGCTGACTTGGCGGACGGATTGGGTGCCGGACCAGCCTCGGCCTATGGAGATTTGCGCCCGAATTCGCCTGAAAGATGGGCGGATTTATCAAACTCAGGCATTAAAGGGGTTGGAATTGGCGCGGGACTATTCGGTGGAACTGTGTCGCCCCTATCAGCAGCCCTTCAATTGGGTGACGCGCGAGGACAGTTTTGAGGCGCGCCTACCCGTGCATGGGGAGGTGGCACAAGCGGATTCTTTGCTGCTGGCTTGGCGGAGTTGGAGTCCTTGCTATGCGAATGGGGTGTACCTGAACGGACATCAGGTCTTTGACCGGGTCGAGCCTTGCTATGACTATGCCGAGCATCGGGTACCAATGTCCGCGAGCAACCGACTGAAGTCGGGCGAGAATCATCTGGCGACGGGCAAAATGCCGCTGGTAGATGGGCAAATGGTTCACGGTATGGAGGTGCAGTGGCCCGGCATCATGATGAAGGTGAAGTATCGGAAGCCTGCCCGAGCAGGGGTTCACATCAGCGAGACGACCTATCAGGGGCGGGATCATTTTTTGATCACCACGCCTCAAGCGGTGTACTATTTTGACAAAGCGGGAGGTGGACTTTCCCGAATGCTAGATCGAGAGGGACGGGACTGGATCGCTTTCAAAAAGGAACCCTGGGATACGTATCCTCCGGCAGCGGCTTCTTCTTTCCGGGGGCTTCCCAATGCGGTCTTTCGCTCTGAGGAAGGGGGAGCGGGGCACCCAGGTCATGATCAATGTACCAGCCGGCAAGCTGGAAAACGCTCGATTGTCTCTACTTCTCTGAGTGACACCTGGCAGTGGCGCTGGACGTTTACAGAAACGCATGCGGAATGGGAAGTGCTTCAGGTGGCTCCGGACCATCCCTACTGGTTTTTGTATGAAGGTCCAGTAGGCGGCTCTTTCCAGCCTGCGCTTTCTTATTTTGGCACCAATCTGGGTGGGCCTGATTCTGCCCAATATGATTACTATCGAGGCCAAAGTATCTATGGGCAATGGCAATGGGCCTATCTGGGTCGCACCGATCAGGAACGGGTGCTTTTTCTCCAACAAATGGAACCAGACACCTTGACGGATAGCTTTGGTTACCTTGGCAATACCGAGGCCGGAATTGAGTCTCCTGACGGCATGGTGGTATTTGGTTTTGGACGAAAGGAAAACGCGGAGGCCCTTTTCACCCAGCCGCAACGATTTCGGGTTGGGTTTTGGGAACAAGCAGTCAGCAACGAACAGGATCACAAGCAATTGAAAAAGTATCTGCGGAAGCTGAAGTAGTCAGGGCTTCTCCTGCCCGACACCGGGTATAGGACACTTTTGCAGAAACTGGGAAATAGACAAGATAAACAGGATTCAAATCGCCCTAACCAGACTCTTGAATGTAGGATAGACAGGATCGAACCTGACCATAGCAAAGGACCATATCTGAGTTCATACTCCTAGACATTTTCTGAATACCTTTTCCACTTCTTTCATCCAAGCTTGGTGTCGCCTGTCCCGCAAGCG
>JBCCCJ010000458.1:0-5361 GCA_039033615.1 Bacteroidota bacterium | reverse complement strand
GCCTTTAACATTTCCACGATCACAAAATTCTCAAATAGCGCCCCCTTTGCATAGTGGTTCGCCAATTCTTGTGCAGACCGAATCCCCAACAGATAGCAAGCCAAACCAGTATCGTAGAAATAGAGTTTGGGGGACTTGATCAACTGCTTATTGAAATTTCGGAAGTATGGGGGAAGCGAGAAGGCAATGAAACTGGTTTGTAACAAAGAAAGCCACTTCTTTACGGTTGGGTGAGATAGACCAGTTTCGTTTGCTATCGCACTTTGATTGAATAATTGTCCGATTCTACCAGCAAGGATGCGCGTAAATAGTTGGAACTGTTGTAGACTACTTACTTGTTGCAGCTGTCGTAAATCACGTTCCAAATAGGTTTGAATGTAACCGGGGAAGAATAGATTTTCCTCCACTTGTTGATCATACAATCGAGGGTAGCCGCCTCGAAAAATGATCTCCCATGGGTCGGTAAGCGAATATGCTGAACGTTGAAGCTCCGCTAGGCTAAGTGGGAGCAAATGAAAAATGGCTACCCTCCCAGCCAAACTTTGGGTAATGTTTTCCATCAGCAGGAAGTTCTGGGAACCACTGAGAACGAATGCCCCGTTTTTCTTCTGCTCATCTACTATGGTCTGGATATACGAAAATAAAATTGGGGCGTATTGGGCCTCATCAATCACCATCTCTTGATCTGTTTGAGCCAAAAAACCTTTGGGATCCTCAAGTGCGAAGGAACGCATCTCTGGATCTTCGAGATTCATATACAAATGATTGGGGAATATGCTTTTACAGAGTGTGGTTTTCCCTGATTGCCTGGGTCCAGTAATGCTAATTACCGGCATCTGCTTGGCTGCTTGAAGAATTTGTTCGCTAATTGTTCGATGAACCATATGATAAAATAGCAGAACTTCCCGCAGATTGAAAATTAAATTTTCAATCTGCGGGAAGTTCATTACAATTCTATCTAGCAAGCCTCTCTCCGAACACCGAACCGACGAATGATAAATGATGAATGATGATCGGACTTGCGAACCCTTTCCGCGACAGCCCCGTTTTCCCTGGCCAGGGAAAACAACCCGCTTTTCAGTGAAAAGATGGCCCCTTGCTGACAGCAATAAGCTATTTGTCGAAGACAAGCGGGTCGTTTCGCTTCGCAAGAGAAACGGGATGGTGCGGGAAGAGTTCACCAGTCTCCTAAATCCGCGACTGATAGGTGTACAATTGATAATATCGGCCTTCTGAGGCGATCAAGTCATCATGGGTGCCCCGCTCTGCGATTTCTCCATTTTCGATGACGAGAATTTGGTCGGCCTGTCGAATGGTGCTCAATCGGTGGGCAATGACAAAAGTCGTGCGCCCTTCCATCAATTGCGACAAGCTCTTTTGGATGTAGGTTTCGCTTTCGGTATCGAGATTGGAGGTCGCTTCGTCGAGGATCAGGAGCCGCGGATCGGCCAAGATGGCCCGTGCGATGGCGATGCGTTGGCGCTGTCCGCCGGAGAGCTTGACGCCACGCTCCCCGATGAGGGTATCGAGCCCCTCTTCAAAGCGATCTGTGAACTCTTTGACGTAAGCTGCGGCCACCGCTTCTTGAATTTGCTCCTCGGTGGCTTCCGGGCGAGGGAAGATGATATTTTCACGAATGGTCCCTTCAAAAAGGAAATCATCTTGCAAAACCACTCCCAATTGTCCTCGGAGGCTATCCAGCTTCACCTGCTTCATGTCCTGGCCATCGACGGTAATGGTGCCGCTATCCGGCGAAAGGAAGGAAGCAGCCAAACCCGCAATGGTCGTTTTCCCGGAACCGGAACTTCCCACCAGCGCAGTTACACTTCCTTTGGGTGCGTCGAAACTGATGCCATGTAGGACTTCTTTGTCGTCCTCATAGCCGAATTTCACATCGCGGAACAAAATGTCCCCAGTGATGGGTCCTAATTCCACCGTCCGGTTGGGATCGTCGGTTTCCTGGGCTTGGTTGAGCAATTCCTGGGTTCGGTCCAATCCTGCCAGCGCCTCAGTCAACTGAGAGCCGATGTTGCTCATCTGGATGAAGGGGAAAATCAAAAAGGCCACGTAGGAAATGAAGGCCACCAAATCCCCTGGCGTCATCTGCCCATCGGTGATCTCATAACTCCCGACGCCCATGACGAGTACCGTGGTCAATCCCCCGATGGCCGTCCCGGCACTGGTTACCAGCGCGGTCGCGGTCAGGGATTTTTTGACGTTGTTGTAGAGGCGCATCACGCCCTTGCGGAAAATGCCGATTTCGGATTCCTCTGCATGGAAGCCCTTGATCACCCGTACGCCGCCCATGGATTCGGTCAAACGTCCCGTTACTTCTGCCTGAATTTTTCCCCGTTCCCGGAAGATGGGGCGAATTTTCCCAAAGGCCCGCAACATGATGTAACCAAACAATAACAGGGGCAGAATCGCCAATAGGGTCAGTTTTCCGCTGATCTGAAAGAGGATGATGAAGCCCGCGACTGCCGACAAGACCCCACCGATCAATTGGGTGAAGCCTGTCCCCACGAGGTTACGAACCCCCTCCACGTCATTCATGATGCGAGAGACGAGTCCGCCAGACTTAGTATTATCAAAAAAACTGATCGGCAAACGGATCACGTGGGCCTGTACCTGAGAGCGCAAATCAGCGATCATGTGCTGGGCTTGCACGCTCAGCAAGCGCACCAGGGTAAAGGAAGTCGCTGCCTGCACCACCACTGCTCCCCCAACTACCGCCACCAGAATCATCAGAAGATCCATGTCATTATTGGGGAGGACATCGTCGAGCAGGATTTTGGTTGAGCCTGGCAAAATCAAGCCAGCCGCTCGATTGATCACCACGAGCAGTAGTCCGATGGACAACATCTTGCGGCGGGGTTTGATGTAGTTTTGGTAGGCGTCGCGCCACTTGGCACGGGGAGAGGTATCGCTCATGAGGAAGGTACTTGGGAAGGTCAATTTAGGGATTGACCCTCAAAGGGGAAAGGGCGTGACACTTCCTCTCCTTTACACTTACCAAGCTACTGTCCAGGATACATAAGGAATCCACAAGAGCATCGAATACTCCACCAGGCGAGTGGTCGTTTGCAATCGCCCCCCCCGAACGGGTAGCCTACCATCACCTATTCGCTGAAGAAACACATAGTATGGATTGCTACGAGCATAAAGGTTGTACACGCCTACTGAAAAGGTACGTTTGCGTGCCTTTTTTTCTCTGGTCATGCGGTAGGCAACATCCAATTTGTGAAAAGGCCGCATCTGATAGTTGTTTCGTTCCGAGGCATATCCATACACCTCCCCGAAGCCGTAGGTCTGAAATCGGGACAGAAAATTGTTTGCCAAGCCATTGAGATCCGTGAAGAGATCATAGGGAGTATGTGCCAACTCAGTAGGAATCGTGGCCCTGGCTCCGGATTGGTACATCCAACTGGCAGAGAAGCTTCTTCCTGGTCGTTTGAGTTGATGGGAGACAAATACATTGATCAAATGTCGCCGATCATAGCGAAAGGGAAACCAGGCATTTTGGTTAATTTCCTCAAACTGGCGATCGGTCCAGGAAAGGGTATAACTGACCCAGCCATTCGTGCGCCCATGTGGCTTGTGCAAAAATACCTCTCCCCCATAGCTGCGGCCTTCCCCCTGAATGACTGCGTCTTCCCAATTCTCGAAAGACCGCAGAAAGGAAACCCCGTCTTTGTATTCTAGGACCCGGCTCATGTTTTTGTAATACAATTCTACCGATGCTGAAATGCCTGCCGGGGCTTCATGATAGATTCCTACTACCCCCTGATGAGAGCTAGCCGGTTGAATTCGGCTGGTGGCGGGCACCCAAAGATCGGTAGGCAATCCTTGTCCGCTATTGGTCAACAAATGGAGGTATTGTTGGATGTAGGAGTAGGCTGCCTGAACCGACCATTGGTCATTGACCGACCACCGCAAACGAAGGCGAGGCTGGAGAGAAGGAGTAGAAATCCCATCCGTTGTAAACAACTCGGCTCGCACTCCATAATTCAGTTTCAAACGAGAAAAAATGTGCCAATCGTGTGAACCATATAGGGACAAGGTATGACCTAGATAGTTGACCCGATTGAAAGAGGTATCGATCACTGTCTGCTGAAATCGACTTTGCACGATATCCACGTCCGGTTGGAATACTTTGCGAGAGAGTTGGGTACCGAACTTAAGGTGGTGTTGAGGAGCAGGGTAGTAATCCATGTCCTGCTTGAGAATGATATCTCCGATCTGGGAAAATTGAGTCAATTGAATGGATTGAGAGGGACGAATGGCTCCAACATCTGTCTCAGAACCAGAAAGAACGGTGGCAAACCGATAGCGGGTATATCCCAATACGGTCTGGCCAAACCATTTTTTCCCAAACACTCGCTGATAACGCAAAGAAGTCGTGATATTTCCCCAACGGATTTGATTGTCAGAAGCATAGGTGGGAGCCATCTCCTCTGCCAACTCGGTTTTGATTCGGCCCACATCTCGCCCAGTATAGACACTCACATACAGACGATCTTTGTCCGAGAGCTGATAGTTGACCTTGCCAATCACATCATGAAAGTCATAGGTGGTAAAGCCATTGATTCCTTCTCGTCGATAGGCAATGGCCGTTCCAGGGCGCAGAAACAGATCCAACCAAGATCTTCTACCCGCCAGGAAAAAAGAAGACTTCCCCTTGATCAGCGGACCTTCGACGGAGGCTTGGCCGGAAATGGCACCGATGGAGACTTCCTTTTTCCAGGCTTGTAAGTTCCCTTCCTTGGTTTGCATGCGGATCACGGAAGACAATCTCCCTCCGTATTGAGCAGGGAAACCTCCCTTGATCACTTCTACGTCTTTCATGACACCTGGTGGAAACAGGGAGAAAAATCCGAACAGATGATTGACATTGTACACAGGCATGTCGTCCAGCAAAATCAAGTTTTGGTCGGGACTCCCCCCTCTTACAAACAGGCCACTGGTGCCTTCTTGCCCAAACTGAATTCCGGGCAACAGTTGAAGCCCTTTCAAGACATCTCCCTCGCCCAATAATGCGGGCATGGCCTTGAGCTGTTGTATGGGTACGATGTGTTTGCCCAACTGGGGTTGCCCCACTGGCTGCTGACGAGAAGTAATGGCCACGGTATCGGTCTGGAATTCCCTGGGCTCCAGCCAAACCTGAATGCTGGTATCTTCGGTCGCCTGAATCAACAGCGTCCGTACCTGATACGCCGGATGCACAAAGCTTACTTCTACCTGCCCCTCTGGGAGGGTCAGGCTGAAAAATCCATAGGCATTGGACAGGGTTCCGGTTTGTCCCCCTGCTGACAATACCTGTACGTATGCGAGTTGTTCCGCGCTACCGGCCTCGCGTACGGT
>JBCCCJ010000457.1:0-5362 GCA_039033615.1 Bacteroidota bacterium | reverse complement strand
CCGCGCATCCAAGGCATGTAATCAAATTCGATGTCAAAGCCTGCGGTTTGACCCACTTGCTGAACGAAATCATTCACGATCCCGCCGCCCGGCGCGGATTGCTCGGTGTAGGGTGGCCTATGCCAAACAAATGCAGGGCTACTTGGTGATTTTTGAGCAGCTCATGGCCAACTATCTCTCTCAATTGGTCAACATTCGGAGCCTGTTCTCCACGAACCCAAGCATTTCGCAGACCTATTTCTCTCAAGATCTCTTCCACGTACCGGGGGCTATGGAGTTGCTTGGCCAAAACCAAGCTCGACACAAAGAAGCCTTAGAAGAGTTGGTCCGGGAATTTGATCGGGTATTCCCCCGCCGGAACCGCATGTTGGATCATCTACTGGCCCGATTCGGAGAGGAATTTTTGACGGATTCATTCAATACCCTGAACCAACGGGCGGCTTCTACCGCTTCGCAGGAGTTTGATCAGTCCATCATCGAAGCCAAAGTATCCTTTCTGCAAAACTATGTCTCGATCAGTCGGGATCGAGGCAAAGGCTACGATTATTTGGCAGAAGGCGGAGATGACCAAAATGTTTCTGGCCTGAAAAAGCGGATTGCGCTCCTCTTCAATTTTCAGGACTTCAAGGATCGCCCCCTTTCTCAAATTGCCGCGAATGAGCGCATTCAACAAAACAAAAAGGGCGGGAAAAAAGGAGAACTGGGGCTGACCTTTACCTTCTCTTCGAAAAATGAAGATTTGTTGGCCGAAGTGTTGGCGAATGGGATAGAGCGAAACCATTTTCGCATCGACACGGACAATGCCTCCATCATCTTTGTCCACCCCGATACCAAGGAAGAAACGGTGGTCTGCAAAGCCTCCTCCATCGAGCAGTGTGAAACTGGACTTGATGCCCTCATCGCCTATCTCCGCCAGTTGAATGCAGAAAGCGAAGGCTTCCACCTCTTAGAGCATATTCTGTTGCGACCGCAGCAATCCGTTCAAATTCGTTTTGCCTATGTTCAAAAGGACCAGCGCTGGCTGGAATCTGACGAGTTCACCGCTGTTGAAGATCGAGATGACATCCGAAAGCAGTGGGCGGAACAGTTGAAAAAGCTGGGGGCTTCCCCTGAAAATTATCAGATCGTTTCTGACCCTGAAGCCAAAGACAGCTTCCGCATTGAACTCCGCAACAAAGACAAAAGTCTATTGGCGTGGCAAGGGGGATTGTTGCTGGAAGAATCAGCCAAATCACACATCCAAACCCTTGCGAAGAGCCTGAAGAAAACCAGTCTCAAGGAGATTCTAAAGGAAGTGCAGGTGGAGGAAGAAAGCAAAAAGGGAGGATTGTTCACCGATGATCCGTACTCCTCCAGGATCAGCCTGATCTTTCCTGCCTGGACCGCACGTTTCCAAAACCCCAAACTCCGAAAATTGATGGAGCGGATTGTGCGCCTGCATACGCCTGCTCATCTCGCGGTAGAGGTATTTTGGATTGGATTGGAGGAAATGGTCCGATTGGAAAAAACGCTGGCAGATTGGCGGCAATTGAAGCGAGACAGCACCCCTCAACTCGCACAGTTGGATGAGCATGCGTTCCAACTGATGCTGATGGTCAAATCTTTTGAAGATCCGGAGGATTCCTGGGTTCAATCTCAATTGGCCTCTTTCTCATCCTAAATGAACCACCCCAAATGGCCACACCGGATTGAGCAGCACCGATTTGAGCTAGAGTCGGAGAGTGAATCCCAAGCGAAGTTCCTCCAGGACCAGATCAGCTCAAATTACGCGAGTCGAATTGAGCAGGTGCTGGAACAAGTGCTGGATGAATTTGATCAAACGGAGGTGTTGATCCGCCTGGATCGGCTGGAAGTCAATCTAGGGAGCATCAGGGAAGAGGAATTCATCCCCAAACTCTGCGAACTGCTTCAAAAAGAACTTCGAAACGCACTCGCTGACGCCATTCGACGCATTCCATTCGAGGAAAAAAAGAGCTGGGAAGAACTGCCCAAGCGTGGCAAAATCTCTCTCCATATCAGCCAAATGGAGCAACTGGGCCATTTCCTCCGGTTTGGATACTTCCCTTCCTGGACCTCAACTCAGCAGCGTTCCCCCCTAGAGTTGTGGGAGGAGATGAAACAGCAGCAGCCTCAATTGTTGGAGCAGATGATTGCCGAATTGAGTCGGGAGCGAGGGGTAGGGGAGAGGATACAACAACTGCTTCCTGCCCCTGAAATCAGGTGGGTACTCTCTCGATTGATTCCAGGCTTTGCTGAATCTCATCAGGCCTTTCAACAACAATTGATCGAGACCGCTCAATCCTTGCCATACCTGAATTTCCCTCGCCGGGAAATGGAAAATTGGTTACAGGAGAAACGTTCTAGGTGGTTTGGTGAAGAAAATTTGCGGGATTTGGACTGGAAAGCCCGAAGTAGGCGAGAGGCAATCGAGTACCTTCTGCAACACCCGGCAGTATTAGGCCGGGGACTCAGTCCTGACATGACCCTACATCAGATGGCGAACCATTTGTCTGCGAAAGAGAAGGAGCAATTCCTCCAAGAGCTGAAGCAAACGCTTGCCGATTCGCTCCGCAGCATTGTCCCCGAACCAGAGACAGATAGCCCAATGACTCAACCAAGGGAACCCGAAAAGGAAGAGGCAAGGATTGGGGCATCAGAAATTCCCGGAGATCCCTGGGAATGGTTGAGCCCACAAGGGTGGATAGATTGGCTGCTCACGCGATGGTTGGAGGATGATTCTCCCTGGTGGGCAGAACAACTGAACGAATCCATTTCCGTTCAGGCGATCTTGGAGAAGGTGTTTCAACATCACGCTTCAGCACTGAGTCAGGCGTTGTTGACCCTTTCTCCTCTGCAGATAGCAACCGAACGAAAGAAAAAGTTGGCGAAGAATCTGGCCCATGAACTTTCAGAGGCCCAACGGTTTCATCTGCTGGAAAAAATGGAACCGCAGCGGGCAGGCTTTTTCTTTAGTTTATTCAAGGCGATAGAGCAATATTCGAACGAGACATTTGGGACCAAACAAGAGCTAGAACTCAGCTTTTGGCAAAACTTTTGGACCGAATGGTTCACTCAGGGAAGTAGCTGGGAGTTGGGCAAACTCACGCGGCTACTCCTCCTTCGAATGGCAGAAGAAAAAGCCTTGCTTGATCCTGCCTTGCTTCAGGCGTTTCCATCCTGGATTCAGCACAAAGTCCAAGCGGGAGAAAAGCGGTGGTTTCCCATTCAAACCATGTTGACGCCTCCGGCGTTTCAAAGCGAACGAGAGGATTCCGAGGCACCTGTTGAGGAACCGGGAGAAAAAGAAATCAGCAAGCAGGGGGAGGAGAGATTTGAGGAGTCTAGAGAAGAAGAATTTTTCAAATCTGTCGATCCCATCGAAGAGGAGGGCAAGCAGGAAGCCGCCTATGTGCCTGAGGAGGCGGACATTCCGCCTATTCAGAAGGAAGGGCAGGACGAGGAAAGTAAAGCGACTACCCGAGATCAGCCCGAATGGATGACTGATTTGCCCCTGGAGATTCAACGTTCGTTAATGGCAGAAGGGCGTCCTGATCCATCTCGCCAAGAGGAGTTGGGCTGGATGTTGACACAAGTTTCTTATCTCTTGAGACATGGTTCTTTGCCATTGGCAGAAAGGGCGGAGGCGCAGCGATCAGGCAGAAACGTAGAGCAGTGGCTTCGTACCTTGTTGAAAGAAGCGGGCAAATCATATCGGTTCTTGGTGGAACGAATGCTGATGAGCCAAGAGATTCGGCGACGAGTAGCTCGCCAGTTCAACCGAGAGGAATTTGCCTTGCTGGTTCAAGGTCTGGGGAATGTACGGGGGGACGATTGGCCGAGTTTGATCCAGGCGTTCCTTGCCGTGGAATCCTTGCTCCCAGATCAGACGACCGCATTGAATTGGCGAGGAACCCTACTCAATTTCCTGATCGAAAGGAAAGACCAAAGTCCGGTTCCCTATCAGTTGTTTCATCGCTTGATAAGAACGGTGCATCGGCAAGGCACACGCACTGCGACAGAATTCCTTCAACAGATCGAAACCCAATTGTCTAACCTGGAATTGTCAGATCCTACAGAGCTCAAAGGATATGTTCAGTTGATGCAACAAGAACTGGCGAAGCAGCCGCTTTTGCGTCCTCCTAGTCCTGAAACAGAAGCGGCAAAGCAAGCAAAAGAAATTCGGCACGGAAGTGTGCCCATTCGGATGAACAATGCCGGCTTGGTACTGGTGTGGCCCTTCTTTCCGCATTATTTCAACATGCTAGGCTTGCTCACCCCCAAGCGGCAATTCAAAGACGAAGCTGCCCAGGCCAAAGCGCCCCATTTTTTGCAATATCTCGTGAATAAGCAGACCGACGCACCAGAGAGTGAATTGACGCTCAACAAACTCCTCTGTGGCGTTCCGTTCGAAACCCCTATTCCGGCAAGCCTAGAGATGACCGAAGCCGAACAGGAATTAGGCGAAGGCTTGATCCGGGCAGCGATTCAACAATGGGGAGCCTTGAAGAAGGTTTCTCCAGATGGAATGCGCGGCTCGTTTTTCATCCGGGAGGGGAGCATGAGCCCCAAAGGCAAACATTGGGAGATTCAAGTAGAAGCCAAACCCTATGATCTTTTGATTGATCGCTTGCCTTGGGGACTAAGTGTGATTAAATTTCCGTGGATGACGCAGGCGTTGCATGTGCAATGGCGTTGAACCCCTTACTTGTTGGAGCAATTTTCATGAGAAACCCCACAACTAACATAGCGCAAAATCGCCTGCTCGCCAATGCCCAATGCCTCCAGCGGGAGCTGGAATGGTTTTCTCAGGTACTGCAGCTGCGATTTCAGCTTTACTTTGGTCAAGAGGCCTCCCATACCTCCATCTACGATTTGCCGGCTCCCGATCTTTCCAAGGACGAAAGCATCTATGCAGAAGTGGTGCGACACTATCACATGGGGCTAGAAGAGCGGCTGGTATTGATCTTGGCCTTGGTTCCTCACGTATGTCCTCAATTATTAGATCTGTTCTTCACCAAGAACGAAACCTACGGACGAGGCTTCTCGGAGTTCGGGGGGATCAAGGGAAATCACCACAGTGGGTTTCTACCAACGGGGGAAACGGCGGTGTTTGTGATTGCGGCAAATGATTTGACCCGCCGCTTTCAGGTGATGAAATTATTCGATCCAGATCATTATTTTACCCGGCAACAGATGTTGTACCTGGAGAAAGATAAGAGCGCGGAGCCCTTGCTGAGTGGGAGTCTGGTCATGAGCCGGGAGTATCTCAGCTATTTCACCACAGGAGAACAATACAAACCGACGTTCAGTCAGGAGTTTCCCGCCCAGCGAATCACTACCCACCTAGATTGGGAGGATCTGG
>JBCCCJ010000456.1:0-5363 GCA_039033615.1 Bacteroidota bacterium | reverse complement strand
TCCCCATTTGCTCAAAAGCTTCTTGAATGCTCTGCTTCCGCTCGCGGCCGGACGAGAGATCGTGGATCTTGAGTATTTGCCTGCCGAATTGGTTCCAGAGATCCCATTTATGAAGCATTCTATTGTGGATGTTCGCTGTCGGGACAATCGGGGACGGCAATTCATTGTAGAGATGCAGATGCTTTGGACTGACACCTTCAAATATCGGGTACTTTTCAACGCCTCCAAAGCTTACGTCAAACAATTGGACCGAGGCTATGAATACAAGAGACTGCAACCCGTCTATGCGCTGGGATTGGTCAATGCGACCTTTGAACCCGATACCGATCTATACTATCACCATTACCGGATGATTCACCATGCGATCACCGAGAAGCAGATCGAAGGATTGGAGTTGGTGTTTGTAGAGCTCCCCAAATTCAGGACTAAGAGCCTCACGGAGAAAAAACTGCAGGTGCTCTGGCTACGGTACCTTACCGAAATCGAGGATCAAACCGAAGATCTCCCAGCTGACTTATTGGAAGTGCCAGAAATTCGCGAAGCTATCGAAATTCTTCAGGAAAGTGCCTTCACCAAGGGGGAACTACTCGCCTACGACAGCTATTGGGACAGTGTGAGTAGTGAAAAAACCCTCATCAACGATGCCGAACAAAAAGGATTGAATCAGGGCCTCCAACTGGCTTTGGAAATTGCCAAGCAGTATCGAGCAGGCGTATCCCCTTCTGAGATAGCCTCGCGGGCAGGGATCGAAGAGGCAAAAGTGCAAGCAATGCTAAAGGAGTTGGGTTTGGCGGAATAAATGGTAGCATGCAATACTTCTTGGGAGCATGGCGAAATCTATCCTTTTTCATGTCGATCATTGAGATTCGTAACGAGTGCATGGTGGATAGGTGCTGCGAACGGGTGGGGGATCTGTCGAAGCATTTGGTGGAGTCTTGAGAAGCTTCCATCATCATATTTGCTACCAGCAAAACACTCTCAACACCGTTGAAGGGGAGGGCCGAGTTTTCCTGATTTGTTTGGGGTACGTGTTTGCACATTGGCGTACCTACGGCACGCCAGATCTACAGATCAAAAGCCGTTCCTACCCATATGTTCGTCCCTGGTGGGACGATTGGTTTCCAAAAGGACACAATAGCCAAAGGCTGGTCCTGTAGGGACCATCATATGGGTAGCGGTAGTGAGTGCTCCAGAGTCAAGACTTGGCGTGCCGTAGGTACGCTGATATGATACATCAGCTACCTTATGGCTAGGCAATATTTCGGATCAGCTTTTCAGGGCGGAAGCCTTCACCACAAAGGCGGGTGGGCCATTCCGGTTTCCCGGAATAAACTGCGCCCAGCCTGTCCAGGAACGGGAAGGTGTTGGGGCGGCAATGAGCGTTGCATGGGGCTTCGGCGGTTTCTTGCCAAAGTCAGTGTTGATCTTGTCCATTCCTGCATGAGGAGAAAGACGTCCATGTGGTGGATCATGTGTCTCCAAAAGAAACTATCCCAGTAGATGGCAGTCGCGATGCGCCTGCTTGTTTCAATGGGGCATCTATTGCTACCGAAGTGCGAATCGCTATCGCGCTTCGTTTTTTTTAAATCATTACATTTCAGGAAACAAGCAGCCCGGTAGGGAGGCTCACCTCGGTAGCAAAGGCGTTAGATGATTCTCATCAGCAGGCGCATCGCGACTGCCATCTACAACGGCTTCATCTAAAGGAATTCTAACGGCTGACGAACACCCGGCTTCCACAAACCCCCAAGGTCTGCATGAATTCCGTATCTTTGCAGCCTCAAACTCGTGTTGCTTGTGAAATTATCGGATCTCCTTCATCGCTACCAGAATCAGCCCGAATTGCTCGTGTTCGGCGAACAGCTCAAATCGGCCGATAAATCGGCCTTTCAGATCAAGGGCACCGCTGGGAGTCAGACCTCCTTTCTGACCGCTGCTTTATACCGTTTGACCCAGCGAAATCTCATGGTGGTCCTCAATGACAAAGAGGAGGCCCTGTATTTTCACCACGACCTCAAGGCGCTCATGCCTAAGAAGGAGCTTCTTCTTTTTCCGGCTTCCTATAAGCGGCCTTATCAAATCGAAGAAATCGACAACGCCAACGTCCTCCAGCGGGCCGAGGTGCTCAATACTCTCAACCACACCAAAAGCGGGCGTCAGCTCATCATCACCTATGCCGAGGCCCTGACCGAAAAGGTGATCAACAAACGCTCCCTGGTCAAAAACACCCTGGAAGTGAAACTGGGCGAGGATCTAGGCATGGACTTCGTGGTAGAATTACTGGAAACCTACGGCTTTGAACGGGAAGATTACGTGTACGAACCCGGCCAATTCGCCGTGCGAGGAGGTATTTTGGATGTCTTCTCTTTCGCCCACGATTTGCCTTATCGAATCGAGTTTTTCGGCGATGAAGTAGACAAAATCCGGACCTTTGATCCGGTGGACCAAACTTCCGTTGGGGAAGTCAAGCGAGTGTCCCTCATCCCAAACATCCAGCGGAGTCTGTTACAGGAGGAGCGAGTGTCTCTGTTGGAATATGTGTCGGACAAAACCCTCCTGGTGAGCCGCAACCTCAGCTTTGTGGAGGCCGATTTGGAGCGAAACTATCAAAAAGCCGAAGGCGCGTTTGATACCTTGCAAGGGAAGAGTGGGGGAGGGGCGACCAGCCTCAAGCCCGAAGAACTGTACTATTCGGCAGAAGAATTCCGTCAACAACTCCGTTTGTTCACCGTGCTGGAACTGACTCCGAATGCGTGGTCCGCCAAGATCGACGGCAGCTTGGAGTGGAAGGGCAGTGGTCAGCCAGCCTTTCACAAAGAATTTACCCTACTCGCCAATCACTTCAAGGAAAATCAGGTCCAGCAGCTAGAGAATCTGGTGCTTTCGCCCAACGACAAACAACTCCTCCGGCTAGAAGAAATCTTCGATGAAGTAGATCCAGAGGTGCAATTCACCGGGGTCGAAGGAGACATCCACGAAGGCTTTCGCGATCCGCAGCTAGGCGTGTGCTGCTATACCGATCACCAGATCTTTGATCGCTATCACCGCTACAAAACTCGCACCGATACCCGCCGCTCTCAGGCTTTGACCTTGCAAGAATTGCGGGAGCTCAATCCCGGCGATTACGTGGTCCATGTGCATCACGGGATCGGCAAATTTGCAGGCTTGCACGTCATTCAGGTTGGTCAGCATACCCAGGAGGCTGCCAAAATTCTCTACTTGAACGGAGACGCCATCTTCGTGAATGTCAACGCTTTGCACAAGGTGACCAAATACACAGGCAAGGATGGCGCCATTCCCAAAATGAGCAAGCTCGGTTCGCCCGCCTGGACCAACAAAAAGAACAAAGCCAAGAAGCGCATCAAGGAACTGGCCTTTGATTTGGTGTCGCTCTACGCCAAGCGGAAAGCCTCGCCCGGTTTCTGCTTTGAGCCGGATGGCTACCTACAGCGGGAGCTAGAAGCCAGCTTCATGTTTGAGGACACCCCCGATCAGGAAAAAACCACCGAGGAGGTCAAGCGAGACATGGAAGAGCCTCATCCAATGGATCGCCTGGTGTGTGGGGATGTAGGTTTTGGCAAAACCGAAATCGCCATTCGAGCCGCTTTCAAAGCGGCGGTCAACGGCAAACAAGCTGCGGTTTTGGTGCCTACGACCATTTTGGCCTTGCAGCATTTCAAGACCTTTCGCAATCGCCTCAAGGACTTTCCCATCGAGGTGGATTATGTGAACCGCTTCAAAAGCAATGCCCAGATCAAAGAGACGCTGGCGAAGGTTGCCAGCGGACAAGTGGACATTTTGATTGGGACGCATCGCCTGGTCAGCAAGGACGTGAAATTTCGGGAGCTAGGTCTGTTGGTCATTGACGAAGAACAGCGCTTTGGGGTGAATGTCAAGGATAAATTGAAGCTGATGAAAGAATCGGTGGACACCTTGACCCTGACCGCGACGCCGATTCCACGAACCCTCCAATTTTCCCTGGCAGGCATTCGGGATTTGTCGGTCATCACGACTCCGCCGCCCAACCGACAGCCGATCGAGACCTTGGTAACGACCTTTTCGCCCACCATCATTCGGGATGCGGTGATTTATGAATTGAAGCGAGGCGGACAGGTATTTGTGATCCATCCTCGGGTGACGGACATCGAAGAATTGGCCGCTGCCATCAAAAAACTGGTCCCAGACGCCCGTATCGGCATCGGCCACGGACAGATGACCGGACCCAAATTGGAGAAAGTCATGGTCAACTTCATTGAGGGGGCCTTTGACGTGCTGATTGCGACCACCATCATCGAGTCCGGCCTCGACATCCCCAATGCCAACACCATCATCATCAACGAGGCCAACAAATTTGGCTTGGCCGACCTGCACCAAATGCGGGGTAGGGTAGGGCGCTCCAACCGAAAAGCCTTCTGCTACTTGCTGGCTCCGCCGGAGATTTCCCTCACCCAGGACGCCCGCAAGCGCCTCAAAGCGATGGAGGAGTTCTCCGATTTGGGCAGTGGGTTCCACATTGCCTTGCGCGACCTCGACATCCGAGGCGCGGGGGATTTGCTGGGGGCCTCTCAGAGTGGCTTCGTCTCCGAGATTGGCTACGATATGTACCACAAGATTCTGGACGAGGCGGTGAAGGAGTTGAAAGAGGAACATTTCGCGGACCTCTTCGCGGATGAAATTGCGGACCGCAAGAAAATTTTGGTAGATGATGTCAAGCTCGACCTGGACCTCGACATTCGCCTGCCAGAACAATATGTGCCCAGCATTCCAGAGCGCTTGAAATTCTACCGTCGGATTTCCGGGGTGAAAAAGGAAAGCGAACTGCTAGATATCCAACGAGAAATGATCGACCGCTTTGGACCGATGCCGGGAGAAGTGCTGGCCCTGTTTGACGCCACCCGAGTACGGGAGACCGCCAAGCGGGTAGGGATTGAGCGCATCGCCCTCAAAGGCAGTATTTTGCGGCTTTACTTCGTCAGCAATCAGGAATCGGCCTTTTTCTCCTCAACTGCCTTCGCCAAAGTCATCGAGTACGTACAGACCTTCTCCGCGCGCGTCCGCATCAAAGAAAGCCCCAAATACCTCTCCCTCATCCACGAAAACGTCACCCACATCAAGCGAGTGCTGGAACTGGTGCGGGAGCTGCATGATTTTGTGTTGGGGGTGGAGGAATAAGTGTCCTTGACAACATGTATATTCGAAGGACAAAAGACACCAATCGCAAAGAAGGATGCAGAAAATTATTGTTCGAAATTTTGGTCCCATTCGAGAAGCAGAGGTGGAGATTAAGCCTTTGACAGTCTTGATTGGAGAACAAGCTTCTGGGAAAAGTACCATTGCCAAACTGGTTTATTTTTTCAAATCCC
>JBCCCJ010000455.1:0-5366 GCA_039033615.1 Bacteroidota bacterium | reverse complement strand
TCCACCCATTTCTGGATGGCTCCCTGCATATAGACTTTGTTCACCCAGTCCACATCATTGGAAGTGGCACCATGATAGGGAGATTTCTCAATGACTGCCTGCAATTCTTCTTCAGAGAACTTAGCAACTTCGTCCATGTGGTAGCCATTCTGCTCCAACCAGGTAACAAATTTGTGGTGGAAGACATGGTACTCTTCCCAGCTATCTCCTACCTCATCTACAAAATCAACCTTGACACTCTGGTCATTGGGATTGACCTTCCGACGACGCTTATAAGACACCATGAACACGGGTTCGATCCCAGAAGAAGTTTGGGTCATCAGGGAAGTGGTACCAGTAGGCGCAATGGTCAGCAAGGCAATGTTGCGACGACCGTGCTTGACCATGTCCTTGTACAACTGAGGGTCGGCCTCTTTCAAACGGAGGATGAAGGGATTCTTGGCTTCCCGCTTGTGATCGAAGATGGGGAACGCACCGCGATCACGGGCCATATCCACGGAAGAACGATAGGCGGCCAATGCCAGCGTTTTGTGAACATTCACGGAGAACTCCACTCCAGCATCCGTTCCATACTGTAGACCAAGTGCGGCCAGCATATCGCCTTCGGCCGTGATGCCAACGCCAGTACGACGGCCCTGGGCACACTTGATTTTGATCTTTTCCCAGAGCGTGCGCTCGGTGCGCTTGATTTCTTCATCTTCGGGATCGGCGTCGATCTTGGCGAGGATCTTTTCGATCTTCTCCATTTCCAGATCCACGATGTCGTCCATGATGCGCTGGGCCATCCCCACGTATTCCTTGAACTTTTCGAAGTTGAAGGTCGCTTCAGCCGTGAACGGATTCTCTACAAAGCTATAGAGGTTGACCGCCAACAGACGACAGCTATCATAAGGACACAAAGGAATCTCGCCACAAGGATTGGTAGAAACGGTGCGAAAGCCCAGGTCATCGTAGCAATCAGGAATGGACTCCCGCTGTACGGTGTCCCAGAACAAGATGCCAGGCTCAGCAGAAGCCCAGGCATTGTGGATGATTTTTTCCCAGAGGGCAGGGGCATCAATTTCCTTTTCGTAAGTAGGCGTCTTAGCACCGATGGGATATTGCTGCTGATAGGTCCTACCTTCCTGAACGGCGCGCATGAACTCATCATCAATCCGCACGGATACGTTGGCACCGGTGACTTTGGTACCGTCCATTTTGGCGTCGATGAAATGCTCTGCATCTGGGTGCTTGATAGAGATGCTCAACATCAAGGCACCACGACGACCGTCCTGGGCCACTTCCCGCGTAGAGTTAGAATAACGCTCCATGAATGGCACCACGCCAGTCGAGCTGAGGGCGGAATTCATCACGGGGCTACCTTTTGGCCGAATATGAGACAAATCGTGTCCTACGCCACCGCGACGCTTCATCAACTGGACTTGCTCTTCATCGGTTTTCATTACCCCGCCGTAAGAGTCAGCATTTCCGTCGTGCCCAATCACAAAACAGTTGGACAAAGAGACGATTTGATACTGGTTGCCAATCCCGGTCATGGGGCCTCCTTGGGGAACGATATAGCGAAACTCCTTCAAGGCGCCATAAATCTCTTCTTCAGAGAATGGATTGGGGTATTTCTGTTCGATTCGGGCAATTTCGCGGGCCATCCGAAGGTGCATGTCGTCTGGCGTACGATCAAAAATGTTGCCATGGGAATCTTTCAATGCGTACTTATTTATCCACACATTGGCGGCGAGCTCATCACCTTTGAAATAGGCAACGGCAGATTTTAAGACCTCTTCGTAGGAGTAGGAAGTAGCTACCTGAGTTTTTTTACTTTGCTGGGTTTGAGATGAAATCATGGGACGAATTTATTGAAGGTCAGCGTGTTGGTGATATAATTGAAGCGGAAATGTGTTCCTTCCAGACGAGTCTACAGCTTATTTCAAATTACATCCTGACCGCTAGCTTCGCAATTGAGCAAGGCGAAAATTATTCACAGCATGGAGAAGTCGAGCTAAAATCTGGCACGGTATTGGCTAACAGGTGGGTTACCTCATCAGGATTCCCCCTTATTTCCAAACACATTCACAGATCAGGCGCTGAGATACCAGAGCCGGAGGCGGATCAGCCTTTTTGGGGAGAAATACCCAGGGACGGTGCGGAATTTTGATCAATCGCTTCTTCGCAATGCCGTACTCTTTGTGGAGAACCTTGCTGACGTAATTGATGCGTTTGCGATTGAGGCGGCGCTGCTGATTGTTGAAGCGGCGGTACAAGCCATCATAGCTGATCTGCAAAGACATGTCCGGATATTTGTGCATCAAAGAGGCGAGATAACCGATGTCCTCGTAATAGGTGTCGATCAACATGGCGTTGCCAGATTCAAAATAGATCATCGGCAGCGCACATTGGGACTGCCCACCGACGGTATCCACTCGAAAGAAAGCCAAATCCAACGACTGAGCTTGAAGAGAACTGAGCAGGCAGAGGCCCATACCCAGCAGAATTACAGGTATTGAGTGCATAGCACAGAAAGTAGAGAATTCTGGGAAAATAGGAGAATCAACAAGGCTCAGGTACTTACAAAACGAGCAATAGAATCCATTTCGTACAGCAAATCAGAAAAATTCGCCTCTGGTCAAACCCGCCGTTCTTTCAGCAAGGCCTGATACGCAAACATCTCATCGCGCAGACGGGCAGCTTCGATGAAATTCAGCTCTTTGGCTGCGGCCTCCATCTGCTTGCGAATTTCGGCAATCTTGCCTTTCAGGTCGTCTGTGGTGAGATATTCCGCCACTTCTTCCGCCGCCAGGTTCACGTCCGTTTCAAATTCCTCATAGGTTTTGGCTCGACTCCCGAGTGCTTCTTTGAAAATGTCCTTGGTAGCCCGACGAACCGTTTTAGGCGTAATGCCATGTTCCTCATTGTAGGCGATCTGCTTACCCCGGCGATATTCTGTTTCGTCCAGCAATTGTTTCATGGACTTGGTGATGTGATCCGCATAGAGAATGACCCGCCCCTCCGAATGTCGGGCCGCTCGTCCAGCCGTCTGAATCAGAGATTGGCCTGAACGAAGGAAGCCTTCTTTGTCCGCATCCAAAATCGCGACCAAGCCCACTTCGGGCAAATCCAACCCTTCCCGCAGCAGGTTGACCCCTACCAGCACGTCAAAGCGGCCTTCCCGCAAATCCCGCAGGATGTCCACCCGATCCAGGGCGTCGATGTCCGAGTGGATGTAGCGAGCCTTGATGTTCAGATCCCCCAGATAACGGGTCAGCTCTTCGGACATACGCTTCGTCAGGGTCGTAACCAGCACCCGATTGCCTCGCTTGACTTCTTCATCCACTTCTTCCAACAGATCATCTACCTGATTTCCCACCGGTCGGACCTCACAAGGAGGGTCCAGCAAGCCCGTTGGTCGCACAATCTGCTCGACCACTACTCCCGCACTCCGCTCCAATTCGTAGTCCGCTGGAGTCGCACTCATGTAGATGGTTTGATTCACCAGCGAATCAAATTCTTCAAAGCGTTGGGGGCGATTGTCCAGCGCTGAAGGCAGGCGGAATCCATGCTCTACCAGGGTAAATTTTCGAGAGCGGTCCCCGTGGTACATCCCGCGTACCTGAGGCAGGGTTACGTGACTTTCATCCAGCACCAGCAGAAAATCATCCGGGAAGTAATCGATCAAACAATAAGGGCGACTTCCTACTTCGCGCCGGGACAGGTAGCGGCTGTAGTTCTCAATTCCCGAGCAATACCCCAATTCCCGCATCATTTCCAGGTCGAACTCCGTGCGTTCTTTGAGGCGGTTGGCCTCCAGGAACATCCCCTGGGCCTCAAAATATTTGACTTGCTTGACCAGATCGTCCTGAATTTCCCCAATGGCCAGATTGAGAGATTCCCTGCGGGTAACGAAGAGGTTGGCTGGGTAGAGGGTATAATCTCGGAGGTTCTCCACTTTGCGGCCTTTCTCCGGGTCGATGCGCTGAATGTGTTCGATTTCGTCGTCGAAGAAGACAAAACGCACTCCGTAATCATCATACGCCGGATAGACATCTACCGTATCTCCTTTCACCCGGAATTTTCCCGGCTCTAACTGAGTTTGATTTCGGCTGTAAAACAAGCGCACCAGCTTGTCCAGGAATTGATTCTGGGTGATTTTCTGTCCGATGGCGGCGTAATAGACATTCGCCTCGAAGTCCTCTGGTTTCCCGATGCCGTAAATGCAGGAAACCGAAGCTACGACAATCACGTCTCGACGACCAGACACGAGGGCCGTAGTGGCTCGTAGGCGTAGCTTTTCAATGTCCTTGTTGATCGAAAGATCTTTCTCGATGTAGGTATTCGAGCTGGGAACGTAGGCCTCCGGCTGGTAATAGTCATAGTAGGAGATGAAGTATTCCACCAGATTATTGGGAAAAAACTCCTTGAATTCCCCGTACAACTGGGCCGCCAGGGTCTTGTTGTGAGAGATGATCAGGGTAGGGCGATTCAGTTGCGCAATGGTGTTGGCGATGGTGTAGGTTTTTCCGGAACCCGTCACCCCCAAGAGTACCTGATGCCTTTCGCCTTGTTCAATGCCATCTACCAATTGTTCAATGGCTTGAGGTTGATCGCCGGCGGGTTGATACGGTGCCTGCAGATCAAAAAGGTGTTCGTCCGACATAGAGAAAAATCGAGATCAGTGAGAGAGGTAAGATACGGAAAAATCTGCGCTCAGTTGTCAATTACTTGTGCTTTTGGGATAAATCGGTATCTTGAAAATTCAATCCCTTATCACATCCCCATACCACAATGAACTCTACCCCTATCTCTCAGAATCCGCCTGACTCAAGCAAACAGCGGCAGACCAGAATTCGCTTGTTTGGCATCATATTCCTCATAGCACTCGCCATCTTTATGATTATCCGGGATCACTATTCGGCCGACGCCGAAGGCAAAGATCCCACGATCACCTTGACTCAAGCGACTCCCGCTCCCGCCCCTGAACCCATTCTGGATGATAGCACTGCTGTTGCCGAAACAGAGCCTGCGCAAAGAAAGGCCCCGCCCAAACCTGTAGCTCCCAAAATGCTACAACTTGGCTCGCGGGTTCAAGTGCTGTTCAGTGCCCGTGATTATCAAGAGATCCTCGAATCTCCCGACCGCTTGTATTTATACATCAATGGCCGGAGGGTCCAGGGAAGCACCAAGGCTGCCGAGCGGGACTCTACCCTTGGGATCGCTTATGTTGGCACGGAAGAAGGATCTGTGGCCTTTGCTCCAGATAAAGGCATTCTCCGAGAGTACTTCTGGGCACCTTTTAACCAAACAGAACTGGTGAGACTGACCGTAGGAAATGAAGACGGAGATGTCATCGCTGTAAAAGGCAACAACGTGGAGAT
>JBCCCJ010000454.1:0-5375 GCA_039033615.1 Bacteroidota bacterium | reverse complement strand
TGTCCTTTGGACTGCACAAAGCGCCCTGATCAGCGCCTGGCTTCTTGCATTGTCTAATTTGGTTATTGATCGCAACAAAAAGTTCCGTGTCAGTCCATTGCTCCATAGAACTAAAAGTAGGAGAAAGCCGCTACAAATCCTAGCTAACAACCAATGCACTCGATAGGAGCCAAACTTGTTGTCCTCCTCTCTAGCATCTGTTAGCTGATCACCTGGTTCAACCCTCTCTACATTCTCCTCGGGTTTTCGAGATTCAATTCCGCATTTGCCCCTGGGGTCGTAACAGTCGTTCATCAAAGTACGCCTTCATCTGCCTCAACAGATGCACCCGCTGCCAGCCATAGACATGGTGGGCGTGATTGAGGTAGGGGAAGAAGTCCACTTGTTTGCCCTGATCGGCGCAGACATTCAGAAAATCCAGACAATGCTGGGGCACCACCACCGAGTCATGCATGCCCTGAACGATGAGCAAATCGCCCTGGAGTTGATCCGCATAATTCAAGAGACTGGCCTTTTCGTAGCCTTCTGGATTTTCCTCCGGACGGTCCATATAGCGTTCTCCATACATGACTTCGTAATACTTCCAGTCGATCACCGGACCTCCTGCCACGCCAACGGAGAAGGTGCCTGGCTCGCGCAACATCATAGAAATGGTCATAAACCCTCCATAGCTCCAGCCATGGACGCCTAAGCGGGTGGAATCCACAAATGGCAGGGATTTGAGGTAGTTGAGTCCTTCGATCTGGTCAGAGATCTCTAAGGTTCCCAACTGGCGGAAAACGGCTTGTTCGAAGGCCAAGCCCCGATGTTTGGAACCGCGACCGTCAATGGTGAAGACCACGTAGCCATCCTGCGCAAAGCGGTGCAGGAATTGACTTGCCCCCCCCAACCAGCGGTTTTGTACCAATTGGACATGAGGGCCATTGTAGAGATATACCAAAGCAGGATACTTACGATTGGGATCAAAGCCATAGGGCTTGATCAGGCGGGCGAACAATTCGGTTCCATCTTCTGCTTCGATGGAAATCAGGTCCACGTCTCCCATCGCAAAGTTTTTCAGGGGATCGGGAGAGGTATAGAGGATTTCGCTTTTCTTGTCTTTGCGGATGTCAATCAATTGCGCTTCATAAGACACCTCGGTGGAGGAATAGCTATCCAAGAGAAACGCCCCATCTGGACTCAATTTCGCGTTATGGGTCCCCGCTTGCGGGGTCAATCGGCGCAAGGTATTGTTCTTCAATTCTACTTCGAACACGTGCTGCTCAATGGGGCTATGATGGGTTCCCTGCACGTAGAGGAATTTTCCTTTGGGGTCCATGCCGAGGTATTCGGTGACTTCCCAATCTCCCTTGGTCAACTGTCCCAGCAGGTTGCCATCCGTGTCGTACATATAAAGGTGGTTGTAGCCATCCCGTTCACTCATCCACAGGAATTGATCTGGCGCATGGGGCAGAAAAATCGGGGGATGCTCTGGTTCTACGTACGTGGGGTGGGTTTCTTCGAAGAGGGTCCGCACAAAATTCCCCGAGCGAGCGTCATAGGCCTGTAGCCACAAATGGTTTTGATCGCGGTTGACAATCGCCACGTACACCTCTTTGTTGTCAGGACTCCAGGCGATATTGGTCAAATACTGATCCGCAGGAGCTCCAGTTTTGAGATACACCGTTTTGTTTTTGGCCACGTCATGGATGCCAATGGTCACGTGGTGACTTTCCCCTCCGGCCATGGGGTATTTTACCTCCATTTCCTCTGCGGGTAGCTTCTGGTAGTTCACAAAGGGATAATCGCTCACCATGCTCTGGTCCATGCGATAAAAGGCCAGTTTGCTGCCGTCTGGCGACCAGAAGAGGCCTTCTTGAATCCCAAATTCCTGGCGGTGAACCGCCGTTCCGTATTCGATGTCCCGGCTGCCATCTTTGGTGATGGGTTTCCAGCCACTCACGTCTTTGGACCCGACATAGAGTTGATGTTTCAGGGTAAAGGCAGGGGTGAGGCTAGAAGCGTAGCTGATGTCTCTGGCGCGCGCATCTACTGGCACCCTGCGACGCAAGGAAGTTCCCCGGATGTCCAGGACGTAGGCTCCCTCCGCATCCGTGAAGTAGAACTGCTCATTACTCAGCCAATGGATGGCCGGAAAACGGCGTAAATCTTTGCCAGTGGCATCGTTGAGAGCCTCCAGGCTCATGGCTTCATTGGCTACCTCTCCGACCAATGCAAGCATCAGGTTCTGAGAACCTCGGGAGACATAGGAGTATTGGTTGCCTTCTGGCAGCCACTGCAAATCCTGCATGGTCCTAGGACGATGCCGGAATGAGGCAATGTCTTCCATAGAGAGAACCTGGGTCTGAGCAAGCAGACCACCTTCAAGCATACCTAGCAGCAAGCAGATAACTAAAAGCAGACGGTGTTTCATATCGTTCTAGAGAATTACTAACGTGAGAGCAAAATACAAAAAAGCCGAATGTGTCCTCAGGATTCTGGTTGAGTTTCCGCCAAAAGCATGCTACCTTTCCTTTTCAACTCCCTATCTATGCCTGAGATCAAACACTACGCCATTCGCTTTCATGGAGGCCCTCAGGGCTCCGGTTCCGGGATTCGCACCCAGATACACCTCTTTGACGACAAAAATCGAATGGTTGGCGCGGTTGATTTTTATGAACAGGGACATAGCCTTCCGATCGACAGCAAACAGGATCAACTGATTCGGCTTTCTTTGCCTTCGGACCAAGCCTTTGCAATCATTGATATGCTGCGGAATGAAAAGCCCATTTTTCTGGAATGGCAAGAACGTCTCCAAAACGGCTATCTCGGCACCTCTCAGGAACCCGTTGGGGAGGGCGAGTAAGGCTCTCTTTCCTCCACAAACAATGCTTTTCCTCGACAATAAACCAGCCTCCTGAACAATTGCCTCCCTCCTGATTGTTCAGCGGAAAGAATTTTTTTTAGAAATTTTCCCCCTCACATACCAAACAAATACCGCTTGCGTTATAAGTCAAGCAAGGTGTAAGATCCCCTGGTGAAAGGTGTCCTTGCGATGCCAGAAGTCAGGGATTTTGCAAGTAACCTCAGGGCAGTAAATGGATAGCCCGCTGCATCTGTAGCGGGCTATGTTTGTATTCAGCATGTATGAATTACTGGACAGAGATCAGCAATTTTCTTTCTGAGTAGCAACCGGCAGGTACCACATCAGCTCTGCAGCTTCAGTAGAAACTTCTACCGCAGCAGTAGGCTGTACTTCGACCGCTTCTTCAGTTGCTTCCGCAGGAGCGTAGGCCGCATCGTACGCAGGCGTTTGCTGTACTTCTTCTTGCTGAATGATGGCCTGTTCGGCTTGGACATCTCCTCCTTGACCACCATTCATAGAGGCGAGGGTAGGCGCAATGACCAGGGCCACTACCGACATCAACTTCAGCAGGATGTTGAGAGAAGGACCAGAAGTATCCTTGAATGGATCTCCTACGGTATCCCCTACCACGGCTGCTTTGTGTGGTTCAGAACCTTTTTTGTAGGTCGTTCCTTCGATGTCCACGCCTTCTTCGAACATTTTTTTGGCGTTGTCCCAGGCACCGCCAGCATTAGACTGGAAGATCGCCATCAATACCCCGGCAGAAGTAACCCCAGCGAGCAATCCACCAAGCATTTCCGCACCACCAAGGAATCCAACCAATACCGGAGCGATGATCGCCAACAAACCTGGCAAGACCATTTTCCTGATGGAAGCCTGGGTAGAAATCTCTACACACTTTGCGTATTCGGCTTTCCCTTCAGCTGCACGGAAGGTAGCGACCTCTTCAGGAGAAGCGCCTTCGAGGTGCTCTCCATACTTGCGCATCACAGCCAGGGCGTTGGTCAACTCAGGGATTTCCTTGAACTGACGACGAACCTCCTGGATCATGGCCATGGCTGCTTCCCCTACCGCTTGCATAGAAAGGGCAGAGAAGACAAATGGCAACATCGCACCTACCAGCAAACCAGACATGACTGTGGGATCTGCAATGTCAATGGAAGTGATACCAGCTTGCTGCATGAAAGCGGCAAACAGGGCCAAGGCAGTCAAGGCTGCAGAAGCAATCGCAAATCCTTTTCCAATCGCAGCAGTGGTGTTTCCTACCGCATCCAGTTTGTCCGTACGCTTGCGTACTTCAGGATCGAGTTCCGCCATCTCAGCGATTCCACCAGCGTTGTCAGAAATCGGTCCGTAGGCATCTACGGCCAACTGAATTCCGGTATTCGCCAGCATCCCTACGGCAGCAATCGCGATTCCGTACAAACCAGCAAAGGCATGAGAAACCAAAATCGCAGCGGCGATCAACAAGATCGGAATAGCGGTGGACATCATGCCTACACCCAAACCAGCGATGATATTGGTAGCAGAACCAGTCAGAGATTGTTTCACAATGCTCGTAACCGGACGAGTACCCGTTCCGGTATAGTATTCGGTAACTTTTCCTACGGCCAAACCAGCAACCAAACCGGCAATCACCGCCATGAACACATCAAAAGGAGCATAAGTCTCTCCATTGATGGTCCAGCTATCGGGCATCATGGCTACGATGATGACATAAGACAAGGCCAACATCAAGCCACCAGAGATAAATTCTCCCATATTCAAGGCACGATGAGGGCTTCCACCTTCTTTTACATTGACGAAAAAAGTTCCAAAGATGGAGACCAGAATGCCAGTGGCTGCAAGCGCCATCGGCAACAAGATCGGAGCGAGGTTGCCAAAGTTATCGGAATAGCCATCTACCGCGACAATCGCGCCACCGAGGACCATGGTACCGATGATGGAACCTACATACGATTCAAACAAGTCAGCTCCCATTCCCGCTACGTCTCCTACATTGTCTCCCACGTTGTCAGCGATGGTAGCAGGGTTGAGGGGGTGATCTTCAGGGATACCAGCTTCGACTTTTCCTACCAGGTCAGCACCTACATCAGCCGCTTTGGTATAAATTCCTCCTCCTACACGAGCGAAAAGAGCGATAGAAGAAGCACCGAGAGAAAAACCGGAAATTACGTTCAGTAAGGTTTCCAATTCAACGCCATCGGCATCTCCCCAGGCTTGAGAGCGGTAGAGCAAAAACAAGAGGCCCAATCCCAATACTCCGAGACCAACCACGCCCATTCCCATAACAGAACCCCCGGTAAAGGCAACTTTCAGCGCCTTGCCAAGAGAAGTACGGGCGGCATTGGCAGTACGTACATTGGCTTGGGTAGCCACTCGCATCCCAATGAAACCTGCCAGGGCAGAGCAGATAGCTCCAACTACAAAAGAGAAAGCCACCCAGGCATTTGAGGTAGCTTCTGAGGAACCCTTAAAAACGAGCAGGATTGCCACTGCAGCAACAAAAATTGCCAATACTCGATATTCG
>JBCCCJ010000453.1:0-5381 GCA_039033615.1 Bacteroidota bacterium | reverse complement strand
CAACATGATGGTGTGAATCACCACGGGAGAGTTGGGCAAGTTTTTACCCCCACCAGAGAGTTGATTGGCAGTTTCCGGCCCAAAAGCACCTGCCATGATGGCTCCGTAGAGCATGCCTGCCAACAAAGCCACTCCGATATACACGTAAAAGGAGGGCCGCTTGAGGCGGTATTTGATTTCAAAAAGAAAGATGTCCAAAAACATGAGCGAGGGGCTTACAGGCTGGTTTCAGCAACTTGGCGAATGCGATAAAAGTAAATGTCCTCCAGGTTGGCAGGGAGAGCCTCAAATTCAGGCGCGGGCTGTCCTTCCTGGTATGCCCGAATGCGCAGTTTTCCCCCGAAATGGCGGTAGGAAATCACCTGGTGTTTCGAAGTATAAACCTGTAAAGCGTCTTTTTCAATGGTGGCTCCCCAAATCTTGCCTTGCACCTGAGTAATCAACTCCTGCGGACTGCCTCGTTCGATGACCCGGCCCCGATTCATGATGGCCATTTGCTGACACAAATCACTCACGTCTTCGACGATGTGGGTGGAGAGAATCACGATGATTTGTTCCCCAATTTCTGCCAGAAGATTTTGGAAACGCTGCCGTTCAGAAGGGTCCAAACCAGCCGTCGGTTCATCTACGATGATGAGTTTGGGATTGCCTAACAGGGCCTGCGCAATGCCAAATCGCTGCCGCATCCCTCCAGAGAAGGTACCAACCTTGTAGGTCCGGACATGGGAAAGATTGGTTTGTTCCAATAACCGATCCACCACATCGTTCCGCTCAGTGCGATTTCGGATGCCTTTCAGGCGAGCAAAGTGATCGAGCATTTCCTCGGCACTCACATCCGGGTACACCCCAAAGGTCTGTGGCAGATAGCCCAACAACTTCCGCACCTCCTGCTTCTCTTCCAACACGTTCAGATCATCCAAAAAAATGCTGCCCGAGTCTGCTTCCTGCAAGGTCGAGATGGTCCGCATGAGGGTGGATTTTCCTGCACCATTTGGCCCCAGCAAGCCAAACATGCCATTTTCAATGGTGAGATCCACCCCGTCGAGGGCTTTCACTCCATTGGGATATACTTTGGTTAGTTGTTGGATGGTTAGTTTCATGCCCGGTTAGTAGTTTGTCTCGGCAATTTATTACACATTCGGCGAAATTGTAGGAAAAGCCAATAAAAAACCGCGACTGCTTGCAGTCGCGGTATCTATTTCAGAGTGGGAAGTCCCTACAATTTCTTCATTTTCTCGTAGTAGGCTTCCATTTCGTCGTCTTTGCCGAGGATGGGAGCGATGTTGATCAACTGGCTCAGCCATTCCCGCTGCGTAGGCTGCAACTCATGCAATTTCTGCATGTAGGGATACGCCTTTTCCAACAACCCAATGATTTCCTTGTCCATTGCCTCAATCTCATCATCATCATTGATCGCCATTTTCGCATCACTGATGGCAGCGGCCTTGTTGATGTAATAGGCACCGACTCCATAGATCCCTCCGATTTGGGTCGGGTCGGTCTCGTACACCTCCTTATACAATTCATAGGCATCATCTGCTTGCTCATTTCGCTCCAGCATGCTGGCGTAGGCCAACTTGATTTGCACGTCATCCGGGCTAGCAGCAATGGCAGACTCAAACTTGGTTTTCGCCCGATCCAACAACTGTGGGTTCTGCTGGTAAATGTTGAGTTCTTGACGCTTGATGTCTTCAGCATCAGTGATGGTGAGTCCATCCTCTAGCAACTCCAGGGCTTTTTCTGGTTCTCCCCAAGAGTTATAAATCACTGCTATTTGCTGGTAGAGGTAGCTCAATTGAGAAGAGTCTTGCTCAAATTGAGGAACGTTTGATTTGAAAGTCGCGGCATCATCACTGTTGATATAGCGATCTTTGTAATACTGAATGGTTTTTTCCATAGTACTAATCGCAGCAATGGAGTCAGCTTTCGGATCTTCCCCCCTAGGCGCATTGATCAATTGAACCGCACCCAACATCCGATTGGTCAAGATGTTTTCAGGGTTCAATTGATCAGCCACCTCGAAGTAATTTTGGGCAATTTGGTCCGAACCTTCTGCCTCAGAATTGAAGTATTCGATGGCTTTGTTGAAAACAGCCCCCCACAGGGTGGATTCGACATTTCCCAATACCGCAGAGGTTTTCTGCCGCTTACCCATGGGGTGATTGATGGCTTTTGTCAGGTTGTCCGCCGCCAGGAGAAGTGGGTGATCGACTGGGTGGTCCAATTCCGCCGCTGCAAGTTGCTCCTGCATGCCGGAGGTATCGATTCCCACTTGATAATAGGATTCGTACAGCGCATACTGGGCCTTAGGAATGTGCTTGGCTTTGCCTTTCTGAAACATACTTTCATCGGCAATGGCCTTTTCTAGCTTGACAATGGCTTCTACGTACCGACCACTTTGCTGGTCCAAGACGCCAGAAGTCACTTTGGAAGGTTGGGCAAAAACAGTTCCTGCGCCAAGCAATCCCGCTATGATCAGGCTAATCACTTGTTTCATGTGAATGATTTTTAGGTTTGGTAGCTTTGAATAATACAAATGCGGTAAGATCATCCTCGCTTACTGAAAGGTTCAATCATCCGCCTGGTTGTCATCAGTTGTAGAAGGGGTATCCTCATTTGAGACGTCATTTCCTTCGGAAGTCTCGTTTTCTTCTTCAGGTTCTTCTTCAGACTCTTGAACTTTTGCCACGGAGGCGATTTGATCGGAGCCTTTCAAAGAAATGAGGCGTACCCCTTGAGTATTACGTCCAAGTACACTGATATCTTGTACTCGGAGTCGAATCGTCAGGCCTTTCCGGGTGATAATCATCAAATCTTCCTCGGTTCCTTCCACTTGCTTGACCGCAATCAGATTTCCCGTTTTTTCAGACACGTTGATGGTTTTGACGCCTTTTCCGCCTCGATTGGTAATGCGGTATTCTGAAACCGGGGTCTGTTTGCCAGAACCTTTCTCAGAAACCACGAGGATGTTTTTCTCCTCATCAGGCACGACTACCATCCCGACAACTTCGTCGGTAGGATGCTGCAGGCTGATCCCTCTCACCCCACGCGCGGTTCGGCCCATTACCCGGACTTTGCTTTCTTCAAAGCGAATGGCGTAGCCGGATTGAGTGGCCATCACAATTTGGCTATCACCGTTGGTGAGTTTGGCTTCGAGCAAATCATCTTCTTCCCCGACGGAAATGGCGATGATGCCATTGACGCGCGGACGGCTATATGCCCGGAGGGACGTCTTTTTGACTTGTCCCCTGCGGGTGGCCATGATGATATAGTGGGAATCTACGAACTCGTCGTCCTCGAAGGATTCCACCGTCAGATAGGCTTTGACCCGATCTTCCCGGTCGATGTTGATGAGGTTCTGGATGGCCCGGCCTTTGTGGGCCCGTTCCCCTTTCGGAATCTGGTACACCCGCAGCCAATAGCATTTGCCCTTCTCGGTAAAGAAGAGCATATAATTGTGGGTCCGGGTGGCAAAGAGATGCTCTACAAAGTCGCTCTCCTTTTTGCCGGTTCCTTTGAATCCGACTCCTCCCCTCCCCTGCGCCTGATAATCGGTCGCGAGGGTGCGTTTGATGTAGCCCTGATTGGTGATGGTGATGATCACGTCATCATTGGCAATCAGGTCTTCAATTTTGATTTCGCCCTCGGCGTAGGTGATTTCGGTTCTCCGGGGATCGCCGAATTTATCTTTGATTTCCTCCAGTTCGTCCTTGATGATGCCCATTCGCATCTCTTCATCGGCCAAAACTGCCTGGTAGTAATCAATTTTTTCTTTGATTTCGTCGTACTGCGCCTGAATCTTCTCCCGCTCTAAACCAGTAAGACGTTGGAGACGCATGTCGAGAATGGCTTTCGCCTGGATTTCGGAGAGCCCAAAGCGCTCCATCAAGCCTTCCCGAGCGATGTCGGCCGTCCGGCTGGCCCGAATCAGGGCAATCACTTCATCCAAATGATCAAGAGCGATCAACAAGCCTTCAAGGATATGGGCTCGCTTTTCGGCCTCTGCCAATTCGTATTTGGTACGGCGAATCACTACCTCATGACGGTGCTCCACAAAGTGGTGGATCATGTCTTTGAGATTCAGGATTTCGGGTCGTCCTTTGACCAGCGCTACATTGTTGATGCTGAAAGAGGTTTGCAGCGGCGTCAACTGATACAATTTGTTCAGCACGACCCGCGCATTGGCGTCTCGTTTCAGATCTACCACTACCCGTAAGCCTTCTCGATCTGATTCATCCCGGACATCAGAGATGCCTTCGAGCTTCTTGTCCCGGATCAGGTGGTCAATCTTCTCAATGGTATTCGCTTTGTTGACCTGATACGGAAACTCGCTGATGACGATCTGTTCGCGCTCGTCTTTGTCCTCTGTGATTTCGGCCCGCGCGCGCATGATGACCCGACCGCGACCCGTCGCAAACGCTGATTGCAAGCCATCTACCCCATAAATCAAGCCTCCCGTAGGAAAATCTGGCCCTTTGATGTGCTCCATCAACCCAGCCACATCTATTTCCCGGTTGCCAATGTAGGCGATCGTCGCATCCACTACCTCGGTGAGGTTGTGAGGGGGCATATTGGTGGCCATCCCGACGGCAATCCCGCTGGCACCATTCACCAGGAGATTGGGGACCTTGGCAGGCAGAACAGTAGGCTCCTTTAGGGAATCATCAAAGTTGAGCTGAAAGTCAACCGTATCTTTTTCCAGGTCTGCCAGCAATTCTTCAGAGATTCGCTGGAGCCTCGCCTCGGTATACCGCATGGCGGCCGCATTGTCGCCATCCATAGAGCCAAAGTTTCCCTGCCCATCTACCATGGGGTAGCGCAAGGTCCAAGGCTGGGCCATCCGCACCATGGTGTCATAAACAGCCCCATCTCCATGCGGGTGGAACTTTCCTAGCACCTCCCCCACGATTCTGGCGGATTTCTTATACGGACGGTTGCTGGCTAGTCCCAGCTCTGTCATGCCGTACAATACCCGGCGGTGTACAGGTTTCAAGCCGTCTCTCACATCGGGAAGCGCTCGTGAAACAATGACCGACATTGAATAATCAATGTAGGCATTCTTCATTTCGTCCTCGATCAGTCTGGTAACAATCTTTTCTCCTTCAGCCATATATCAATGCGGAGTAGCAGGGATGGTGATTAGTAGGTATTTGGTTCTAAATGCTGTCGCAAATTAGCTAATTCTTTGTGCTTATGAAAGGGGTCAGGGGTTCCATTTGGCATTTTTCAAAAGGACGGAATGGGACCAATATCCCTAGTTTCTATGGTCCCTACCAGTCATACGCCTCTTTCCGAACACGTAATATCGGAAGGGTTCCATTCCAAAAGTTGCGAAACCAATCAGGTCCTTTGGTGCACAAAAAATGAGAACCCGGCAGGTT
>JBCCCJ010000452.1:0-5387 GCA_039033615.1 Bacteroidota bacterium | reverse complement strand
GGCCGATACTGGGTGGAGGGGGCAAGGTCAAAACAGTGGTAGTGATGGTCTGAGAAAAGGCACTCGTACAACCTTGCGCATTGGTGACCTGGACTTGAAACTGCCCGGAAGTTTGCACCATAAGGTCTGGGCTCGTCGCTCCATTAGACCAGAGGTAAGCACTAAATCCTGCGGGTGCACTCAATAAGACCTGATCCCCATCACAGAAATTGGTAGGCCCATTGGCCGTTATGCTCGGGGCTACTGGGGTAGGATGCACAGTAATGGGGTAGTTCAAAGTATCTGTGCAGCCGTAGGTATCGGTACCGATCAGACTGACGATGGTGCTACTCGTCGGAAAGGCTTGCACCACTGAGTCAGTACTGCTGCTCAGGACATTGGAGGGGAACCAAGCATAGGTCGCAGTTCCACTGCCCGTCAGTTGGACCGTGTCCCCCTCGCAAAGCACATTGGTTCCGCTGATACTGACTTGGGGAATCGAAACCCGAATCAAATCCGGTAGCAATAAGGTATCCGAAGTTCCAAACTGACTGTTGCTGGCGATCAATTGAACCGAAAACAGCCCAGCTTGATTGTAGGTATGACTGGGGGTTGAATCCGTACTGGTCGTTCCATCCCCAAAATCCCAAAAATAAGTATCTGCTTCTAAAGATTGGTTGGAGAATTGAATGCTTCCACTGTGACAAATCAAGGAGTCATTGACCGTGAAATCTGCCGAGGGAGCCGCGGCTTTCACGAAGGTATCGGTGAGAACGGAACTCCATTGTTGGAGGGTATCCTGGAACTGAAAGTGAATGGTGTGGGTGCCATTGGTCAAAGCACTGGCATCAACATTGGTCATCAGTTCCAACTGAGTCGTTGGATTCGGCAGATTGACGACCTGCATGGCATTTTCGTCCAAGTCAAACCAATAGCGGTAGCGCACCATCAGGTTGGGTTCACCGAGCTTGTAGAAGTATTGGGACACTACGGAAGACCAGAAGCCTTGCTGGTCCAGGAAGCGCAGATGCAACCGATGCAAGCCTCGTTCCAGGGCCGCAACATCTAACAAAGAATCTAGCTCAAAGGTGCCGCTGGGCAGGGGATTCACCTGAATGGCATTGGCGTAGTCATCGTCCACCCAAAACTCGTATTTCTCGATGACCACCGTATTGGCGGGATCGGGAGGCGTTTTATAGAAATATTGGGAGATGATGGAGGACCAGTGGCCTTGCTGATCAAGAAAGCGTATGTGGAAGGAATGTAAACCTGTTTCTAGATTGGTAACATCTAGCAATTCGTCTAACTGTAAGGTGCCAATTGGAGGTGTGTTTACCCGCACTGCATTTGCATAGGCATCATCCATCCAATATTCATACCCCTCAATCACTACGGTGTTGGTGGGATCTTCTGGCGTTTTGTAGAAATATTGAGAGACGATGGAAGACCAGTGGCCCAAATCATCCAAAAAGCGGATGTTCAACCGATGCAGGCCAGGTGGTAATCCGGTAGTTGGCAGGCTTACATCTAGTTCCAACTGCTCCGTGATAACGCCAGCCGCGGAGACTTTGTTGGCATAGTCGTCATTGAACCAGTATTCGTAGGTGGGGATGCGAGATAAACGAGTCGAGTAGGAGGCTTCCCAACCACCGGATTGGCCTACTCCATCTGTAGTGAACTCGATATACATAGATCCACTGTTGGCCTGCAGGACCGGGGGAATGCCAAATCCTGAGTATTGACCAATTACCGGGGCAGTAGCATCTACTCCATCATAGACAGTCATGTAGTCGTTTTCATCCTCCAAATCAAAGTAAGAGAAACTCAAGAATATCGAACTTACGTTGGGCGGCTGAATGAGCCAGCCGCAATTGGAATTATTGGCATATAAGAGTGGACCGCTACCATCTTGCAGGCTTCCACTTGGGGTAGTCAGGGTAGTGGAAGAACAGAAAGGGGAAGGTAAAATGAGGACTTGAAAATAGCGTTCTACGGAGGGGACGCTTTTGCAATCTGTGCAGCCAAGACTCGATTGTACATCCCAACGATACTGATTACCAGAAGTCAGAATATTGGGAGGCAGGGTGTACGGTGGCGGCCCAACACATTGAGAGAATACGAGTTCATTAGGCCCATAGGGGTATATGCTGACGTTCAATTCATAATCAGTTACGTTCGGTATGATTTCCCAATCAAAGGTCGGAGTATCAGTATTCAGCACTATTCCCGGCCCATTCAGGGCCCCTGGGGAATACGGATCAGGGATGGCCGGAGGGACACAGAGATTATTGGGGGTCCAATTGATCGCAAGTTGATAGCGGTCGCAATCATTACTTGCTCCCTGAACACCATACACTTTGATGATATACTGGATAGGACTCCCAGAAATAGGTAAGCTAATGGTCTCGTCAGCGGTACCCAATTGCTGCGAAATATAGGGAGTCGCTCCTCCAGCAGCATCCAAAATGGCTAGATCATAATTCGCTGGCAGGCTAGAGAGGGTAATGAGCAGGTTACCGTCCTCTACTGCATCTATCAGGTAATGATCTTCATCTCCAGAATAGAAAATGGCCGAAGGAAGTACTTCATTCACCAGGTGGATTGAGAGCTGCTCAAATTCATCCGCCGCGCTTGCGGGTGTATCATTGTCCTCATAAGTATCTACACAGCCCACTATAGGAGCCCAACTCAGGACCAATTGATAGGAATCACAGGCATCCACCGTAGCTCCTCCCGCAAAGACCCGGATGTACCAGGTGGTTGCGATCGGCGTATTGTAAGGATAGGAGAGCGTCTCAGACATGGTTCCTACCTGGTAGGAGAAATCGAGTACATTTCCTCCTGCATCTTGAAGTTCCAGGTCGTAATTATCCGGCAGACTGCTGAGATCCACCGTTAGTTGACCTTGTGACTCTACTGCAATTTTGTAGAAGTCCTGATCACTCGTGGTGGAAAGGAAGGATTCCAAATCATCGGTTACTGTAGTTGCTCCCAACGGCAGGAATTCTTCATCTGCGCTGGCGATTTCTTCATTGGGTTCAAAGGTGTCTCCACAGCCGGGACCGGGGGTGAAGGTAAGTCCAAGGGTATATTGATCACATGGGCTAAAATCTTCAGAATTGGCCCCCTCAACTTTTACATAGAAAATTGTAGGAGCAACATCTGGATAGGCAAGTACATAAGTTTCATCTAAGGTTCCTGTTTGGGGATTACTTCCGATGAAAGAAGTCCCATCTGATTCATAAACCGATAGATCGTAATCTTTAGGTAGGTTTTTGAGATCAATCTGAAGAGAACCGCTGGTGGTTAGCTGAATTTTGTAAAAATCTACATCATTTGACTCGTAGATGGGCGCTTCATGAAAAACACAAATCTCACTTACAAAAGGACTGAATGGCTCTGAAGCATCTGAATAAGTATCATTGTCATAGGTGATATCGTATTCGTCCGGGTCGATGCAGGCTTTGTTAGAGATCTTGTGGGTGGGGCGACGGATGGCATTGGCAAGAACGGTTCGCATCCTAGTTTTTTGGCCGTTGGTGAATATGTTTTTGCATGCATCATCCGTGTAATCCATATAGTTCTCGATCATGTCTTCAGATGAACAAGAAAAGCTAGTTACACACCCTGTATTTTCTTCTTGACTATTCGGGGTATCTGTAACCCGATCATCAACCGTACATCCTAACAGGAAATTGAACGAATCCCCCCAAGTATGGTGAAGCCCTAAATAATGACCTACTTCGTGAGTCGCAACCCGAGTGACGAACAGCTCTACGAAAGTGAGCGAACGGCGCGTACTCTGGCCTGCAGACGAATTTGACACATCTTTTTGCACCGGATTCGATGTAATCTACGTGTACAGGCACGAAAAATGCGTGACGTTGGAACGCCTGCATCGGCGAGACGGCAGTGTTTTGAGCCGCCCTGCACCCCTGCCCACAATTCCGCCTACGCTGACGTTCCTTCGCGTGTTCGTCGACCCACATCTTGCACCGCGTGCCGCACACATCGCAGGCCAAGAACAAGCTTGTGAACAAGATGTCTTCCCCCGCGAACAACACCGGGACAGAGGCCAGACGCCCGGGGTATAACAATCGCAAGGGGAGTCGCCATCGCCTGACGCCGCAGGCCAAGGAGATCCTGGAGGGCTGGCTCGCCAAGCACTGGCTGAACCCTTACCCTACAGAGGAGGAAAAGGTCTACCTGGCTCAGAATTGTCACATCACCGTCACTCAGGTGCGTTGTCAGTGCCCAGGCCCTGAGCGTAAGGCGGGTGCTCAAGGATGGGCGTAAAGCGAGTCGGATGTTCACCATGCGGTCAAGGGGAAAGTCGGACGATAGGCTTTTTTTAGTTTCATCCGGAGGGTTTGTCCCGCAAACTGACAACATCTCCCACGGGTCGGGTATGAACCGCTTGTTCACCACCTTGAAGCCATGAAAATGGTGTGGAGGTGCTCCCTGCCCCCAGCCAAATGAGTAATAGCCACAGAAAGGCATGCACAGTGCCTGGTATGATGCATCGTGGGTTGTGATGTCGAGGAAACTCAGAATTCGTCGGCGATCGCATTCGTCGGCGATCGTGTACCTACAGCACGTTCGGTGCTCTTCTGTCCGCAGTACCGCTTTTAAGCGCGATCCAACGCTCGGTGGCTTGTTGTTGACCCAAAGGCAAGGTTCCTCTGTAGCGTCTTGCGATGCAAGCGCGCGTCGACCCTAAGGATATCGAATATCCACAACACTATGGAAGATACCCTCCCGTCTTGAGGTAGCTTCTATACTATCCACCTGCAACGATGAGAAGCCGTTTTTGGTTGACAGGTGAACAACTGGATGATGAACGTCCGCGTGAGGCGCTGCCGCACAAAGAAGATCGGTCTCGCAACTGGTCCGGAGCAGATCACCTTCCCAGGCAGCTCTGGCCGGGCTTGCCCGAAGGCCGTGTCTGCTAACAACAGCGGGAGGGGATCGCGCAGTTCTTCCTCAAATAAGCAAGCAGGGGCCCGAGCTGCCACCACCAATTCTTCCATCGCTCCCCGACAGAAGAGGCAAGAAGGGCATTGACTTTGGCGGCTAGTGTAAAAACGAAATGATACAGTTCCGGCAGAGTTGGCGATGGGTACGTCCGCACCCTTCGTGACTCGGCGTTGTGGTAAAGCTGTGTCTGGCTCAACCAGGGAGTCTTGTGACCTTCATGTTCGTGATATCCAACGTATTGCGCGGCGATGCGACTAGTCACAGAGCGTTTGTCATTTGGTTTTCTTCCCAAGCATTCCTGTAAGTTAGGCAACCCAGGCCGCCTTTAAAGGCGCGCCCTTACTTTTCCTCGTCTTTCCCCTCAGACTTGGCGCCAGCACTCCCACCGTTGCTGCTGCAGCAGCGGCGGCGGCAGCGGCGGCGGCGGCGGC
>JBCCCJ010000451.1:0-5391 GCA_039033615.1 Bacteroidota bacterium | reverse complement strand
TCCCGCAAGCGGGATTTCGCAAGCTCAACCGGCCATCCTTTTTTGTCGGCAAAAAAGGATGCAAAAAACCGCCGAAGTCCCATGCAACGCTCATGGCCGCCCCAACACCTCGGACTTCGTGGCCCACCCGCCGTGATAGTGAATGCTTCGCATCGAAGAACCGATTGGGACCTCAAATTCCTAATGCTCCACTACTTTCGTAGTTGAACCTTGATTCAATTGTTCCTGATAGTCTAAATAAATTTCCTGGTTCACCTCTTCTCCATTCCACAGCCCCAAGACCATCAATTCAATGACCTGCTCCGTCATATCCAGAATTTCTTCTCGTTGGGTGCGGTAGTCCTCGTAGTGAGTATCCGCGAAGGAGTTGAGCCGATTTTGGAAAAAGGTAAGGGGGTTGAACCAATTGGTCGCAGCAATCAAATCGTTTTTGGCTTGTTGATCGGCTTCTATGGTTTCTACACTCTCCTTGGTCAATTCAAATGCTAGCGCAGATATGGATCGGCTCTTGACCGCCTCTATCTGACTGCTATCTTGAGCGACGACGCTGTTGTTGATGCCAGGAAATATGGCTTCCAATTGCGCCAGGACTTCCTCATCCGAGAGGTCGTAGAGTTCGTTTGATTCCTCCCGCTGCACATCAATCCAATCGACCATCAGATTGACCGGATGTTGAATGCTGACCCACTGCTGGACCGCAGCCGGAATCAGGAAACAAATCAATAACCAAAGCCCCACCATTTTCAGGGTTGCGCTGATGCTGCTGGCACTTTGTTGGATGATCCAGGTAAAGCCTGCGACCCAGAGAAACAGATAGAGCAAAACGAAAAAGAAGATCTTCCCAAAGGCCGAACCAGCCTGGGCAAAGACAGGAGTCAGCAGGGCTCCGTACAGCATCAATCCCAAGGCCACCAAGGCCACAATTCCTGCGTAAAAGGCCACCCGACTGAACAGCCAAGTTCGTTCTGATCCAGTTTGGGTAACAACCAGCGGCAGAAAACCAGCGTCGGCTTCCGCTCCCTTGATGTTGTACAGAAAAATCATCAACAATAGCGGCAAGAGGAACAGGAGCGCGAAGGAAAAATCCAGGGTGCCAGATTGTAGGCGCTCCGGATTGGCAATTTCTTCGGCCATATCGGCATCGTAGGGCGTGCTCCAGAAAGTTACCCGCTTATAAAATCCATATTGCTCGGCCTGCCCGATGCTGTACACCATGGCCGGAGAAGGAGTTTTGAAGTGATAGACGGGACTGTACCAAAGCGCCCAAAAAGGCGAAGTTACATCCACCCAAGGACGTTCTTCGGGTCCCAGTTCTCCGCGCTCGAAATAGCCCAAGGTTTCCTGCCGATCGGAAATGGCTTTCTCTTGTAGGTGGTTGATTTCAGCCAGTTGGACTTGGTACAACGTGGCCCCATTGTGCGAGCCATATCCGCCAGCCAGGACAAATAAGCCCAGGGCAAATAACTTGAATGGATTCCGTACCAAATGCCGCCATTCGTAGAGAAAAATGGTCAAATTTCTCATGTCAGTTGCCGCTTAGGAGTCCCAAAAATGAGCAGCGCCAAGGTGGCGAAGGCCCACAAGATCAGCAGGCCCACATCCATCAGGTACGCAGGCAGGACGGAAGCCAAACGGGTTGGTTCGTAGCTAAAATCCGGAACCGACCGATAGAAATCGTTGTTGGCTTCCCACCCCCAATCTCCAGTAGCGGAGCCACCGAAGGCGTGTTCATCGTTAAGGGTTTTGATGAAATCCCGGCGGTAGGTCTCTACTTGTACCAGAAAATCCTGGTGGTGAAAATTATCACTGGCAGCAAAGCCCATGCTGGCATTTTGCAAAGAGAGAAATGGGTTGACGAATCCTCCCATTTGGAGGCTGCGCTTTTGTTGGGTGATCACTTCCCGGAGTTGCCCAAAGTGCTTGTCCCACACCTGATTGCCGTATTCTTCATCTGCTTGCATGAGCAGACCATCAAAGTTGATGGGCAGTTGGGAGAGGCTGTCCACGCCATATTCTGCCAAGGTCGCTTCTTCCAGCGATTTGCTGCGCTCGTCGGCAGGATTATGCCCATCTAGTCCCTGCGCCCGATCCGTTTTCATGGCTGATTTGAATTCATTTCTGCTGGGGAGAGGATGCCATTTTTCTACACTGCTCAACAAGACATTGGGTAAAAAGACGGTCCACAGCATCCAAATGCCGAGCATCGTGGTCAAGGCAAGGGTAGCGTCCTGCCAGCGCGCGGACAAAAAGGTCGTCAGGCCGGTGATGACAAAGTAGTAGAGCGCGTATACTAAGAAAAATAGTCCCAGACGCTGGACCACTTCTCCGCTGAGTTGAGACACATGAAGCAGGCCATTGATTCCAATCACCAATGCCAACAATCCTAAGCCGTAGAGCCAGATGGACAAACACTTGGCTAGCACCAGGGGAAGGGGATTGGTTCCTTGGAGAATCAAGAGTGTGAGACGGCCACTTTGCTTTTCATTGCTCATGGAGCTGAATGCCAGAAAGATCAGCAGGAGCGGCACCACATATTTCAGCAGTAACCCACTGGTCAATTTCCCAAATCGGGAGATGGTTTGCATTTGAGATGCCTCAGAGTGGACCATTTCATTTTGCACATGCCCCTCGACCCGGAGCACATTTCCCGTGATGCTACCTACCCCTTCATCCAGGCTGTTCAACACGTGAGCTGGTTTGAAGACATAGGTACCATAATGGGCCGCGCCATGCGGATTCATCGCATCAATGCTTTCCCATTGTTCCCGAAGGTGCTCCTTGGCTGCTTCATAGGAAGCCTGCTTTTGCTGGAGTTGCAATTTCCCCATCACCAGGGTTGCAATCAACAGCACCAAAAAGCCCAGACTGATGCCCAGCAGCAAACGAGTGCGGCTGAGATAGCGCCATTCATTTTGAATCATTTGCCACATAGCGGATCAATTTTGCATGTAGTCCAAATACAAGCTCTCTAATTCATTGGCGCTCACGTCCTCGCTGCGAATTTCCTCCACCAAGCGGCCTTGCTTCAGAATGCCAATGCGATGACACACTTCCCGCACCCGAAAAATGTCGTGAGAAGCCATCAGGATAGAGGCTCCTTCTGCAGCTAGCTGAATAAGTCGCTGAGACAACTCATTGCTTGCCAAGGGATCTAGTCCACTGGCAGGTTCATCTAGCAGATATACTTTGGCTTGCTTGGCGTAGGCAATGGCGATCCCCACCTTCTGGCGCATCCCTTTTGAATAGCCGGAGACTCTCTGGGAATGGGCTTCGGATTGCAACCCACTGGCGTGAAGCAATTCCTGTAAGGCCTTCTTTTCGTACCTAAATCCCGCCAATCGACAGAAGTAATCCAAATTTTCCAAGCCCGATAGGTATGGGTACAGGCTCACATTTTCAGGAATGTAACCGATGAGTTTGCGCGTCTCCTGCACTTGTTGGCTGACATCCATTTCTTGAATGCGGATGGTGCCAGAATCTGGCGTGAGGAACCCCAAAAGCATGTTGATGGTCGTAGATTTACCTGCGCCATTTGCGCCGAGAAGACCAACAATTTCTCCGGGCTGAACCACTAGAGACAGGTCTTGAACGGCCGCTTTGCCTTTGAAGGATTTTGTCGCTTGTTGAATCTGGATCATGGGACGGAATCAGGACAGAAGTGCTACAAATATACGTGATTTACATCCAAATGCAACAATGTTGCATCTTTGCCTTTCCCACTCCCTTCTTGACATGAAAAGAAAAAGCACCATCGGGAATTCCCTATGGCGCTCTGTATTCATACACTAATAACTAAACCGAAAGTAGATGGCTGCGTGTTCCTTTCAGGGCATTTGCTTGCCTAAACGGAATAGAACTTGAGCTAGATGCAACACTGTTGCAAATATACACAACTCAGTCTCATTTGCAACAGTGTTGCATAAAGAAAAAAACGCCGCCAAACATCAGTTTGACGACGCTTCCCATACATACACAACTAACTAAAACCAGATCTTGCTTTTTCTTTGGGTGTGCTTTTGAGTGTTCCGTTTGATTATAGTAACGTGATAAACGGCAAAAAGATCGGGCGGGTTTGCTGAATGCGAAAATTTGGGGAGCGAATGCGGGAAAAAGGGAGTTAAATCGGGTAGACGCCCTGTACCCTTTTCCTTGCTCCACTCCTTTCACGATCTGGTGATTCTCCCCCTTGCCTGATGCAACAATCCGGTTCTTCAAGAGAATCGTTCGGCTCAGGACCTTAGCTGGCATGGAGGCAAATCAGGAGAAAGCGGGGAAAATTGCGGATTTTCTAATAAAGGCATGGTCGGATTCAGCGAAAACGGATGCGTAGCATCGCCATGGACGCACCGCTCAACCCCCCCACCATGAGCAACAACATGAGGGCATTGTACCAAACGGTGGACATCTTCCACTGAGCAATGGCTTTTGCTTCGACAAAGAGGGGATAGAGATAGGTGCTGCCTTTGGCCTTCTTTTCGAGGCTGTTCAATTCAAATTCTCCATTTTGCATGGCTTGCTGAACCGCTCGGTTGCCGTATTGACTCTGCCGCTGCTGCTTGAAGATATCAATTTCTGCCTGCATGGAATCCCCCTTCGCCTTGAACAAGGCATCTGCGGCTTCCTGACTACCCAGCCGCTCTGAATAAGCTTCCAGGAATTCCTTGCGGGCATACCGATGATCATCCAGCCGCTCCTGCAAGGCATTCTCAATGGGATGAAAACTGTTGTGCGACCCTTGTAAAGTCGCCAAGGCTTCAAATCCCCAGCGGGAAGGCATGATCTGGCACACCTCCGGAATCGGACTGTCCGAGAAGAAGGTCAGTTGTTGATTCATCTCCTTATACTTCACCAAGGCTCCCCCAAAGATGATCTGGGGCACCAAAATGATGGGGACAATGTTGACCGCCGCCTTGGAAGAGAGATTGGGAAGAGAAGAGATCAAGAGGCCGATGGCCACCCCTGTCGCTGATACCAGGGTGAGGATCAAAAAGTAGGGGAAGGCCAATTCTTTGATCCCTAACAACGGAAAGCTCACCAGCAGAAACAGCAAATTTTGAATCATCGAAAAGATGAGCAAGGTCGCAAATTTGGAGGCAAAATAGGCGTAATGCGACAGGTGAAGCATTCGCTCTCGCAACAGGATTCGCTGGTCTCGAATGATTTCCTCCACGCTATTGGTCATCCCCAGGAAGATCGCGATCAGTACCGCCAGGAAGAGGTAGGTAACCAGGTGCAAATTGTTGTACAAGGCATACGGCTCCTCCCCGTCCAGGGGATTGTAGCGCAAAATCGCCCCGGTGATGATGCCCAACAAGGGCGGAATCAAGTGTCGCTGTTTCACCTGCGCCGCTAACCGGTCGAGGTGGTCGTCGACCAGGGTGGTCTGCTGCC
>JBCCCJ010000450.1:0-5392 GCA_039033615.1 Bacteroidota bacterium | reverse complement strand
GCCAAGCCGTTTTTTCAAACCTTGGTCCCTGCCATTCAGGTCGATGAGATGCCTATTGTTTTGAATCTTACCAGTGAGGAACGCCTTCCCCCTCTGCCCGCTTTGGACAGTTTGGGCCTTTTTCGTCTCACCTTTGACAACCTTCCTAATTTATGAAAGCATTCAACATGACCCGTTTCACCTCTCTCCTATTCCTCATCATCGGTTTTCCTTCGCTTACTCTGGCGCAATTGCCGAGTGGAGCTAAAGCGATGGATACCCCTTCCAAATATGTAGTACCCGAGGACGGAATTGATTTTCAGCCGACTACCTCGTTTTACCAGGGATTTGCCTGGCAGGTATATTCTGACCGAGCGGGGAATCGGACGAGCGCTCAACCCGGTGGAAATGCAGATAAGGTTCAGCTCTCTTTTTTGGAGCCTTTGTACGTCTATCAAGAGCAGGGGGAATACGTTCGAGTTGTTCGGGATCCAGAATTTGGCTTAGGAGCAACTCTCATGTCTTTCACCAGCAAGGCTGTGGATTGCGGCTGGATTCATAAGCGTCAATTGCTGCTATGGAACCATTGCCTGGTAACCCCCGACAAGAGTAAGATCAACAAGAAAGCCATGATTCTCAATACCCTGGAGACCCTGGATACCAAAAAGAACAAATTCGAGGATATGGCAGCGGAGGAAGTACAGTTTCTGCAAGGCCCTTCTTCCAAAGCCCAGAAAAGCCGGAGTGCTGGCCTCTTTAATGTCTATTTCATTTACAAAGTTCTTTCTACTGGCAAAGAGACGTATGCCCTGTTGGGTCGAGATGTACGCGCCCAAGCTGGAGAACGTATCGGCAATAGCATCAATGGCTGGGTATCCATGAGTCGCGTCGTCCCTTGGGATCACCGGGTGGCGCTTGAACCGAATTGGGACGAAAACGCAGCAACAGAACGCACTTCCCGCAAAAAGCCCGTGCAATTTTTTGCGACCTTGGGTTCGGCTGGCGCCTACCAACAGGGGGCCGCTCCTTCCGCTCGCGAAGTCCTCTGGAATGATGACCCAGGTAACGAGCGCAACCTGGGAGAATGGCGGAGATTTCCCGTTTTGGAAAATCAAAATGGCATCGTCAAAGTCGGCTTGATGGGCGACATCAACTCTGAGCATGGCAAAATCGCACCGGAATTGCTGGCGACCATCCAAGACAAGCACGGTGAGGCCAAAAAGGCCAAAAGAAACATCGACATCGTATTCGTGATGGATGCGACCAGCAGTATGGGGGAATTTTTTCCGCCCATTGCCAATGCCATCAAAAACTCCATCAAGACCCTCTCGGTCAAGGACATTGCGCCCAACAAAATCAGGTTTGGGGCGGTGGTGTATCGAGATCAAGCGGAAGGGACCAGAAAGACCGAGACCGTCCGGCTCACCGAAAATGGAGAAGAAGTCGCAAACTTCTTGTCCAAGGTTGATGCCAGGGATTATAAAGATAGTGATAAGCCCGAGGCCATGTTTTATGGCCTCAAGACCGCCATTCGAGGCATCGGGATGTCCCCAGAGCACACCAATCTGGTGATCCTGGTGGGAGACGCGGGCAATCACGCCCGCAGTGATGAAACCCAGGTTTCGGTCGAGGAAGTGACCAACCTCCTCAAGTCGTACCGATGTGACTTCATGGTCTTCCAGGCCCAAAACGTTGGGAATCACAGTACGTACGAAGATTTCGTCTCTCAGAATAAGCTCGTCATGAAAACCATGGCGAGAAGCATTTTTGACGAAACTCCCCGTAATGGAGGGGGAGTCAAAGTGAGTTTCCCTCGCATGGTTACGGTGGGAAACCAAACCATGAAAATTGACAATGGGGCGACTGCTGCGACCTTGGTGTATGCGGAGCCTGGCACCAAGCAGGCTCCCACGAATCTCCAGCGGGAGGTAGAGCAAATCGTGCAGGTTTCTATTCGCCACACGGATCAGTTTCTGCAGAGTGTAGAAAATGTGGTGGTACAAGGAAATGCCGTGAGCGACGTCACCATGGCCCTCGACCAAACTCCGGAATCTCAGAGTCAATACGTGAGTGCTTTTGCGCCGGCAATCATGCTCTACCTGAGTCAGACCCTCGGTCTTTCGCAGGAACAACTCAAACAAATTGCCGGCAAGAACTACCAGTTGTTCATGCCGGCATACGCGCCCCTTCAGGTGAGTGGGATGAACAAACCTCTGTTTCAGTACGTCCTTTTCCTCACCCGAAAAGAACTTTCTACCCTGAACCGGGACTTATCAAAACTGGTGGATGCCTCTAACAATTCTGAGGCGCGGCGGGCCATGAAAGATGCCTGGATCAGCTTGTTGGAAGCGCATATCGGGGGGGTTGACCGCTCGGAGATGGAGGAAATGAGCATGGAGGAAGTGGGAGACAAGGTATTTGGGATTCCTGCTACCAGTAGCTTACTGGCAAATCGCAAGCTGAAAGACCTGGAGGATCGCTCTGTGGTTTCCGACGCAGAATTTCGGACTTATGTCAATGACATCCGGGACAAGCTCCGGGATCTGGAGCGAATCTTCAATGCCAACAACTACAAATACTCCTTCATGTCCAACGACCAAGCCTATTACTGGATCGAACAGGCGTTGTTGCCTTAATTTTGAGCCCCCCTTTCTCCACCAGAAAGGGGGGACTCTTTTTGACCTTTCTTCTCACCTCCTGATCTCGCACCACACTCCCCTATTCTCTACCTCAATTTCTCATTTACATGCCCAACCCATTGTTTCGGATTGAGGACCTGCGCTGCTCCTATAACGGAAAAGACGTCGTGGTCCACATCAAAGATCTGACGATAGAACGAGGGAAATTCATCGGCTTGCTCAGCGTCTCAGGTGGCGGAAAAAGCACCACCCTGGAGACCCTTGGCTTGATGAACCGAACCTTTTTGCCAGATTCGAACATCACCTTTTTTCCCGAAGAAACGGGAGCTGGATATTCATACACTGATCTTTGGAAACCCAGTCAGGAAAAAGCCATCTCTGCCCTCAGGGCTCGCTATTTCAGCTTTATTTTTCAGCGGACCAACCTGATGCCCAATTTCACGGCTTATGAAAACATCTGCATCACCCAGATGATTCAGGGCAAATCGCAAGCCGAGGCCATCGTTCACGCCAAAGAAGTGATGGAAGAATTGGGCTTGGAGAAAGTAGATGAGAGTAAAAAGGCCTATGAGTTGTCCGGGGGGGAACAGCAACGGGTGGCTTTTGTCAGGGCCATCACGCCAGAGTTTTCGGTCATTTTTGGAGACGAACCTACGGGAAATCTGGATGATGAGAACTCGCGTTTGCTCATGGATCGCTTGCAGAAAACCATTCGGGAAAAGAATCGCACGGCCCTCATTGTGTCGCACGATCTCGACCTGATGAAAGAATATGCAGATCAGCTTCTAGTCTTGCAAAAACCGCACAAAACGGGAGAGTTGTTGCCGGAGAATGTGTTTCACTGTCAGATATCTCCAGAAGGAGCGCGCGTCTGGCAGGATCATACAGGCCAAGCCGTACCAGAGTTGAACCGTGCCATCCGGCGCATAATGAAATGGGAAGATGCAGCCTGACATTCGCCAAGCGCCTCACGCTGATTTTCGGCAGCTATTCTTCCGAAAAGAGGGCAAGGCCCTCATGGGGCAACGCTACCGGAATGCCTGGATTCTGGTGAGCATCCTATTTGTAACCTTTTGCGCAATTGGTTTTGCCAATGGTAGCCTGGCCTACCTGGCTCGCAAAATGGATGATCCTTTCATCAACTGGATCAACCTGACGGTTCCCAGAGATCGGACGGAAGAAATCGGAGACATCAAAGAGAAGCTGAACGAGCCAAAAGTGGTAGAACAGTTTGGGTTCAAGAATGTGACCGGCAATTTTTCTTTTCCGCTCCGCTTCTATAACCAAAGCGGGAACAATACCCTCAGCTATTCCTATCGAGGACGAACCCTGGAATTGGGCAATCCCCTACTGGGTAAGATCATGGAACCCAGCAATTTGCTGTATGGTGAAGGCTTTTCCAGCGAAAAAGATCCTGGGCTGATTGTGACCGAAACCATGCTTGCAGATCGGGGGTATGCCCCGGATGCCTCGCACATTGTCATGGCGTATCCTACCGCAGAATATGAGGATGTGGCGATTCCGGTTCCAATTGTCGCGATCGTGAGAGAGTTGCCTGGTCTCTCCGATTTTGCCTCGACGACCTTCTTTTTCCGGCAACGGATGGTCTCGGTCAGTGGGAGTCCGCCGTATCACCCAAGCAACACCAAAGAATTGCTGCTGTATGTGGATGTGGATGAAGCTCAGGCCAATGAATTGAAACAGCGGCTGGACCAATATGTTGGGCAAGCAGAAAATTTCCGGTCTTTTTCTCCTTTTGCACCTCCCCCAACCGCATTCAACGGAGCCCACAAACCGGGCTTCCTGATCACAATCAGCCTCAGTCCCATGCCCCCGGAGGCTACTTTCCGGCAATTGTATCAAGAGTTACAAGGAGCGGAATCCTTGGCAGACTTTCCTTTTCTTCGCTATTTCACCCCTAGCTTTTCCAACGAAAAAGAGAATGAAAAATATGACAATCTGGCCATCAACTTTGATGATTTGGGCCAGATTCGGGAGTTCAAAGAGTACTGCAATCAGGAATTTAATTTGGACATCGACATGGCCCAAATTGAAGCGCGGGAAAATTTCAACTTCGTCAGCAAGTTGACCTATACCATTTCCCTCATTCTGATTGGGTTCAGTGTTCTGAGCATTTGCTTGTTCCTCTCCTCGATCTTCCGCAAGCACTTGGACAAGATTCGCCGCAACATCGGCACCTTCAAGGCTTTTGGGCTCGACAATGGCACCCTGATGAGCACCTATCTCGGCATGATTGGGATCATGATGACCGGCTCCATTGCTGTCAGCCTGGTTCTCGCCTGGATATTCGGTAGCTTGGGGGGCATCAGGCTGTTGCTTCGATTGGTACAGGACCAGCTAGAACGTGGCCAAAATTACTTTCAGTTGTTCAACTTGTGGACCCTGATTGCCATCCTTGCAGTTATGGGCATCAGCTTTTTGGTCCTCTACCGAACTGCTTCCGGCATTCTCAATCGTACCCCAGGAGATCTGTTGTATGATCGGGATTGATTGGGGAATTGGGGAATTGGGGAATTAGTGGGTTAGTGGCGTGGCTTTCTAAGCCGCGACAAGGATGCGAGAATCGAAGAGGTGCTTGGTCGGTGATTGGGGAAGAACCTGACGCGTTACAAACGCTGATATTTGAGGCTCACGAGTTGCAAACTCGTGAGAGCGGAGCATCGAAGAACTGCTGGATCGATAATTAAGGAAGAACCCAACGCGTTACAAACGCTGATATTTGAGGCTCACGAGTTGCAAACTCGTGAGAGCGG
>JBCCCJ010000449.1:0-5395 GCA_039033615.1 Bacteroidota bacterium | reverse complement strand
GGGCAAAATTTCCTAGCTTAGGCATGATCTACATTGGGGCTGGTCAACGCAAGGGCAGCTCCTGCTGGGGTAGCGTAGTCTTGCTGGGGAATCTGGTATGTGCCTTTCTCTGGTGCGATCCGAATGATGCGACCTCTGGCAGTATCTCCCATTTGATGGCCACCCACGCCTGGATCATACCAGTCGGCGATGAACAAAGAGCCATCTGGAGCGACACAGACATCAGAGGGGCGAAACCAATTGTCTCTTGTGCCCTTGACCAGATTGATCACCTCCGCGGAGTAGCCTGCTCCATCGTTGCTGACGGGATAGCTGCGGACCACATTGGGGCCTGCATCACAATGGATGATCTGGTTGTGAAACACTTCGGGCAGGAGGTCTCCTTCATATATGAGTAGGCCAGTAGGAGAACCCGCTCCTGTTTGAAGCAGATTGGGCACTACGCCCGGATCATTGAGGTGCCAGTGGCGCAGCGGAATGGAATCACTCATGCCCGTTCGGACCGCTCTCCATCCAGCCCCGGTTTGTTGATCCCGAAACCCGAAGTTCCCGTGTTGCATGACATAGTTGATGCGGGTTCCTTGATTTCCGTCGTCGTCATTATCCGATTGCCAGATGGTTCCGAAGGCATCGGGTGCCAATTCAAAATTGTTGCGGAAGTTGTGGGCCAGTACTTCTACTTCTTTCGCACTTGGGTCGTAGCGAAACGCCATTCCCTGACGATAGGGATCCCCTGCGGTTTGGATGGGGCGACCGAGTTGGTCTAGCACGGGGCTTTCATCTCCCCAGAGGAGACGTTTGCCTTCATTCCCAAAGTTGAAGTACCATTTTCCATCAGGACCAAACACAAAGGCATGCGCACCATGATCGTGCTGCACGCCCCCCATTCCGGTAAATAGGACTTCCTTTTTATCTGGGACATCGTCGCCGTCTTCGTCTGTGAAGACCAATACATTCGGGCTGACGGAGACAACTACCTGATTCCCGATCAGGCCGATGCCGAGAGCCGAATTGATATCAGACCCCTGGTAAAAGACTTTGCTTTGATCAGCAATCCCGTCTCCGTCGGTATCTTCCAGGATCAAAATCCGATCTCCCGTTTCTCGCTCGGGATTGTTGGGATTGAGGTGATTCCGATAATTAAACGCTTCGCAGACCCACACCCGTCCCCGATCATCAATGTCCATATTGGTGGGGTTGAGCATCATGGGCTCAGATGCGAAGAGAGTTGCTTCTAGGCCCGGTGCGATATCCAAGCCATGAAGAGCATGTTTGGGGAGCCGTTTTTCGGCTTCAGTCAGTTCTAGTGGGGGAGGGGGAGTAGAAGAAGTTTGACAGCCCCAGTATCCGAAAAGAGAGCCAAACAAAAGGGAGAGAAAGTACAAGCGATTCATGAGAAAAAGCAAGAAATTGGTGATGGGAGAGTAGAAGTCGTGTGCGTGAACCAAAAGGTACTTTCTTTTTTCACTAAGGGCAAACCTCGTCGGTACTCAATCCAAAGAATCATCGCAAATAGAATAGGAGTCGGTCCTCCACGTAAGGATTTGGAGAAAAGATTCAAAATCTCCAGCAAAGCACCCTCTCAGGCCGATGCATCTTTACAAAAAGTGCATTTAACTCCCATTAAAGGCATTTTTTTTAAACGATATGAAGGAAAATTTTTCCTATCCGAAATGGATTACGTAATCGTTTTCGAGTAAGCTCCCACGCTTTTAGATGTGGGCAATCGCTTGCTTCCTTCCAAAAAAATCCCAACCTTCGTATTCGGAAAACAATATTTGGAAAAGGACACGATCTTACTTTAGGACTTGTTTAGAACTACTATGCTACGCGTGAACCAACCTACTTTTCTTTCCTCCTGATGTCCCCAGTTTAAGGATAGTGCGCTGATCTTCGAGATCAGACGCACCTTATTGGTTTATATCTAGGGGTAAGGATCAGCAGCTTAACAAATAAACTACATGTTATCGGAGCTATGAACTGTTGACTACTATTAATTATGGGCTTTAAACACAAATCTAGTATGAGAAACTTGTTTACCTCGCTTATACTCTGTGGTACCTTTTTGGTGCTATTAGGGTCTCAAGCATTTGCCCAAACCAAGGTGGCCGGAACCGTTACAGACGGTGTCTCCGGTGATCCATTGGTTGGGGCGAGTGTGGTGGTTGAAGGAACCACCGTGGGTGCTTTTACGGATGCAGAAGGGAAATTTTCCTTGACCGCGCCTGCAGGAGCTACCAACATCGCATTTTCCTTCGTCGGCTACGGACGTCAGTCCATAGCCATTGAGGGCCGTAACACCATCAACATTACCCTTTCTCCCAGTGCAGTGAATCTGGAAGAAGTGGTGGTTGTGGGCTACGGAACGGTGAAAAAGAAAGATGTGACCGGTTCGGTTTCTTCTGTAAAAGCAGAAGATTTCAACGCTGGGGTCATTGTCTCTCCTGACCAATTGGTTCAGGGAAAAGTTGCTGGGGTACAAATCATGCCCAACAGTGGACAGCCTGGGGCAGGAACTACTTTCCGAATTCGTGGAAATGCTTCTGTGCGTTCTGGAAATCAGCCTCTCTTCGTAGTGGATGGAGTACCTTTGGATGGTCGTGGTGCACGTCCCAACGCTGGAGCGAATGGGGTTGGTACTTCTCCTGCAACCAACCCATTGAACTTCTTGAACCCTGCGGATATCGAGTCCATCGACATCTTGAAGGACGCTTCAGCAACTGCCATCTATGGCTCTCGTGGCGCAAATGGAGTCGTTATGATTACCACCAAGCGTGGGAAAGTTGGCGCACCTACCATCACTTTCAATGCTTCCGCTGGAACGGGTTCTTTGATGAAGCGTTTGGACGTATTGACTGGCGATGAGTACCGTCAAGCCCTGCAAGACTACGGGTTGGGTGCTAACGGTGATTTCGGAGGAAGTGAAGATGCGCTTTCTGCGATCACTCGTAACGCGGTTACGCAGAACTACAACGTCTCCATCAATGGTGGAAATGAAAGTGGCCGTTACCGGATTTCTGCTGGCTATCTGGATCAGCAAGGAGTGATCATCAAGTCTGGCTTGAAGAAGTATACTGGGAGTCTTAATGGCTCATACAACTTCTTAAATGACCGCCTGAAAATCGACATGAACTTGATTGCTGCACACAACAAAGAGGAAATTGCCCCGATTTCTAACGATGCGGGCTTCACCGGTTCTCTGATCGGACAGGCGTTGCAGTGGTTCCCTACCCGTCCATTGCGCCTACCTAATGGTGATCTGGATATCTTGGTGGGAGAATCTACCGTGAATCCTTTGGCTATGTCTGAGGCGTATGATGACATCGCAAACACCACGGAAATTCTGGCAAGCATCGCGCCTACTCTGAAGATCACCGATGACCTGTCTTACCGCTTCCTCTACTCCATCCGTCACGGAGTGGGACTTCGGAGTCAGACGACAGCTGCCTTCATCAACCTTCAGAACATTGAGGGTCGCGGCTGGGCACAGTTCAGCAATAACAATCTGACCACTGAGCAGTTTACTCATACTGTGAATTACAATACTTCATTGACTTCTGCGGTTGATTTGAGTGCCCTTGCCGGGTATGAGTATCAGCGTTTCAGAGCTAGTAATTCCAGTTTTTCTGGCCAGGACTTCTTGACGGATGCAATTCCTTACAATAATTTCCTGCAGAACTCCTCCGAGAACAGCCGTACGTTCAACTCTTTTGCCGATCCTACGACTGAATTGCAGTCTTACTTTGCTCGTGCAAACGTGAATATCAGCGACAAATACCTCATCACGGCAACAGTTCGTGCGGATGGTTCCACTAAGTTTGGAGACAACAACAAATACGGGGTATTCCCATCTGCGGCAGTTGCTTGGAATCTGCACAATGAAAACTTTTTGGCAGGAGGTTCTCTTGAGACGTTGAAACTTCGGGTAGGTTGGGGACAGACTGGTAACCAGGAATTCCCTTCCGGTGCTTCTCAGGAGCGTTATAGTTTGGGACGTAATGGTGGACTTGCTACTTCTCAATTGGTGAATGTCCCTAATCCCAATTTGCGTTGGGAAACTTCTTCCACCTGGAACCTTGGATTGGACTTTGGTTTCGGAAATGGGCGGGTATACGGTAGCTTAGACGCCTTCCAGCGAGTTACTTCCGACTTGTTGTTTAACCTGGAAACGATTCAGCCTGCACCTGCGACCCGCTACTGGACCAACTTGGACGGGCAAATCGTCAATGCTGGGATTGAATACCTGATCAACGCCTTCATCATTTCTCAGGAAAACTTTACTTGGGAAGTCGGAGTTAACGGTGCTTTCTTGGTAAATGAATTGCGGGATTACACCGGACCTCCAGTATTGACAGGACGCTTGCATGGACAAGGGATCTCTGGTACCAACTCTCAGCGATTGGAGAACGGACAGCCTTTGAACTCCTTCTACACGCGTGAGTGGAATGGAATCGGCGAGGATGGATTGGATGATTTGACTGATGATGGAAACAGCTTTTTCTATATTGGAAATCCTAATCCAGATGTATTGTTGGGTCTGACCACAACACTTACGGCAGGCAAGTTGAGCTTGAATGTAAACTTCAATGGCGCATTCGGACACCAGATCTACAACAATACCTTGAACACGGTACTGCCAATCGGTAACTTGAACTCTGGCCGGAACATCGCTTCCTCTTTGTTAGAGCGCGAAGGTCCACAGGAAGCGTTGGCTAATTCTATCAAAGCTTCCTCCAGATTCTTAGAGTCAGGCGATTACATGAAATTAACCAATGCCACCCTGAATTACCGCATCGGTAACATCGGTAGCAGCATCAAGAATGCTTCCGTATTCGTTACCGGTCAGAACTTGTTTGTCCTCACCAACTTCACTGGCTTTGATCCTGAAGTAAATACCGACAAGCAGGTGGATGGATTCCCTTCTTTTGGAATTGAGTACACGCCGTATCCTACCCCCCGGAACATCATTCTGGGCGTAAACTTTGGGTTTTAAGTAAGGAACATGCACCGTTAACACCTTTTCAAAAGCAAAAAACAAATGATGAAAGTGAATAAGTTTTTGATGGGCATGGGGCTCTTGGCCGCTACCAGCTTTGTAAGCTGTACCGACCTCACTGAAAACCTCAATGCCGAAGTTACTAGGGAAGTCAACGAGCAATTCGTAGAAACTTCCGCTCTGTTGGATGCCGCATACAATAGCATGAGAACTCCTTATCAGGATCAATCTCGCTTTTGGGCAGCGCAGCAGCACACTTCTGACGAAACCCTCGGGCCCACCCGTGGACCAGACTGGGATGACAACGGAGTATGGCGCGTATTGCACGACCATACCTGGGATGCTGATCACCAGTTCTTGACCAATACCTTCAATGAACTGCTCCAGATTGTGTTCAAT
>JBCCCJ010000448.1:0-5399 GCA_039033615.1 Bacteroidota bacterium | reverse complement strand
TGTTTAATTAACCGGTCAAATACGAGTATGACAAGGGTGGTGATGGCTCGACTCCCAAACCACAGAATTACCCCCAGAAACATGAGCCACTTATGGGTGGACAACTCCATGCTCCCTCCAAACACCAGCATGGCGGGAACTATGGTCAGCAGCAATCCGAGGCCACCGATGAATTGAATCGCTATTTTCATGATGCAGAGGGTGAAAGGGTGGAGGGAATGTGATGCTTTCGGTACAAGAAAAAGCTGGCTGCGACATACAATCCAGCGGCAATGAACCAACCGGGCAAACCAAGAAAAAAGACTTCAGTTCCCAAGAATTGATTGATGGACAAGCAAATGGCCAAGGTTGCCAGCCAGGTAATGGCCGCGGCTACATTGAATTTCAAGCCTTTGCTTTCCGCCAGATTCTCGGTCCAGCCCAAGCGAGGAAATAGGTATACATCCAGCAAAACGACCGTTCCCATCGGCATCAGGACCAGGCCATACAGCGCCACAAAATCCAACAATTTCATCACCAAAGCCGGGAACATGGCAGCGGTGGTCGTAACCAAACCGACCATCAGGGTCACCTTCCAGGTTTTGGCTTTGGGCATGACCGCCTGTACGGCCAAGCCAGCCCGGTAGATGGTCGGGTTGGCGGTGGTCCAACCGGCGATGATCACGCATAGCGCTCCGGCCGTTCCTGCGGCATAATAAGCAATGGGACCGGGGGCAAATTCCAGGCTATTTTGGCTTTTGGACAAAAATACCGCGTACAAAATCCCCGAGGCCATCCAGGCCAAGTAGTGGCCCACATACATCCCCGCTGCGGAGGTAAAGCCCGCTTTCCAATCTTTGGCGTAGCGCAAAATTGACATATCTGCCATCCCGATGTGCATCGCCATGTTACAGAACCAGGCGAAGAAGAGGACGTGCCAGAAGCTGAATTTGGACTGTCCTTCCAGGGGGATACCCGTCCAGATGGACTCATTCGCTACGGTCCAGAAATCGCTCAAGCCACTTACGCCCAATTCGGGCAAGACTGCCAAGGCTGCCGCCAAAAAAACCAGGATCATCCAGGGAGCAGCGGCATTGGCAAAGCGGGAAACTTGCTCGTAGCCAAGCATCGCGATCAAGGTCGTGATCAAGCCCACAATGAAGACTGTAATGACCCAGCCAATACTGGTCGGGTACCAATCGCTCAATTGAGGCATTGCCATGTCAAAAGGAATCCCCACCGCTGTAGCCGCAACTGCGATCATGGAACCCGCCAAGAAACAGAACATCAAGCCATTGACCAGATTGTAGATGGCGGTAACGTTGGGGCCAGCGATCTTTTCCAGTTTGAAATAGAGGGTGATCTTCTCTTTCGCTGCGATTGGTGCACACAAAAACGCCCAACTGAGAACCGCCAGCAAATTTCCTAGGAGCAGTCCCCACACCAGATCGGTAGCCGCGACCCCATGCGCCACAAAAAGCGGCCCGATGACAAATTCGGTTCCAGCGGTGTGTTCGCCAGCATATAAGCCTAGAAAGCTGCGCCAGCCTTTCCGCTTCTCTGGCGGAATGGGCGTCTTCTCGTATTCCTGGACACTTTCCAGGCGTTGGGTGAGTCGTTTGAGGATCATAGTAGGAGTTTCTCAAGGTTCAGATTTCAGGGAACAGGGTTCCTCTTTTTCAGGCTTGCACGAAGTTGCATGTCATCAGGAATCCAAGGGGGTTCCAACTATTCCCGTCTATACTTTCCGTAATTTCAGTTTCTCAGTTATCCGCTCAGGCTCAGGCTTTTCTTCCAACAGCAGCAAAGCCCCAAAAGCTGAGCCCAGCGGCTGGCGACTGGTCCAAATCTCCTTATCTGGCATCGCCCGATGTAGCAACTTCAAGAAAACCTCATTATCTACAAATCCTCCATCCACGATCACTCGCTGTGCACCCGGACTTTCGACCAATTCGAGAGCTTCTTGTTGGCGTAACACGAGTTCCCACACCAATTGGTGATAGGCTGCTTCATAGGTTTCACAGTGCCTCCACTGCTCTTTTTCGGGTCTTGGCGATTGAGGGAGATACTTCCATTGGAAAGCCTTTCTCTCCAGAGCTTGCCATTCTTTAGAAAAAGAAATGGAGCGATCATAGCCCGCTTGTTGCAAGAAATGGACATTCAATCGCGCTACCTGATCGGCGTATTCTTGTCCCAAAAATAGGCGAGATGCCTTAACCGCCTTGCCATCAACTTGCAAAAACTGTAGACAGTCCTGAGTCAGTTCCGCATCGGTCAAGGGAGATTGATTGAAGGGATTCAGGGCAATGCTCCAGGTACCCGTGGAAAGCAATAAAAAGGGCTCTGTTTGACTCATCAAATAGGGAACCAAGGCCGCAGAACTGTCATGGATGCCAATGCCAGCGATGAGGTCTCGATCTTGAAGTGTCAACTTGATTTGATGGGAGGTAGGCCGCAGTGGGGGAAAGAATTTCATCAGGCCTTCTTCTTCCACCCAAGAATGATATGCTTGCTGTTCCATGTCCCACAAGCCCGTATGGCAGCCCAAGCTGGTGTATTCACAGGTTCTTTGACCATGCAGCAGGGAGGCTACATATTGCGGTAGGTGAAGGCTGGTATGAATCTGGGCGAATGCGGTTGGTCGATGGTGTTTCAACCAGTACAATTGTACCCCAGAGTTCAGCATACCCAACCAGGGAGAAGCCGTTTGGCGACACCAAGTAGGTTTGGCCCCATACGCATCGAAAAATTGCTGCTCCAACTCCGGTGGAAATGCTTTCAGGTAATCGTAGAGCGGCAATACCGGTTTCCCTTCTTTCCCGACGTGCACCAGACTTGCTCCATAGGCAGATACATTCATCTGGCGAATCAGATATTTCTCCTGCCAATGGGTCGCTTGCGCTTTTACCCAGTCTGATAAGGCTTGCACGTCTTCGCAAGCCTCTCCTGCCTCATCCTCGCCCCAGGGTAATTGGGCATACGCCTGATCCACAACTTCCCAGGCTTTGTCAAAGACAAAGCACTTTTTGTTGGTTCTACCCAAGTCAAAGATGAGGGAATATTCAGGGGTCATTGGTCAGGATTCAACAGGTAGCGGGAATTTGCGGGGTGCGGAGTGGTGAGATGAGTGAATTCCTCCATCCGAATGGAGTAAAAATGGCAGGGTAAGGGGAAAGATGTTGAAGAAAAGGAACCTTGAGCCTTGGCTCCCTGTTTCCTGGTCCGCGTTCAGTTACAGGCCCGTTGCGACCGTCTTGCTACCGCGTTGATCGATCAGTCGCTTTCGGGCATTCATTTGGCGAAAAAGACCCAATGGATCACAGGCAGCTCCCACTTGCCTGCGGGCTTCGCGTACGAGTGGACGCACATCCGTCCGAAAGGCATCCTGCAAAATTGCCTGAGCCTGACTGGGGTCGAGGTGTTCTTGCGCAGCAGCCAGGGCCACCTGATCGACCAGCAACGCCTGGGCATGGGCCACTTGAATGGCTTCCAGCGAATGAATCAGGTCTTCGATGGGGTCTTTGAGGTTGTGGCTGGCGTCAATCATATAAGCGATGGGCGGATTGTCAGCTGCATTGTTGGCCATGCCCCAGACCAATTCCTGAAAAATCAAGAACAACTGATAGGGCTTGATGCTGCCTACACTCAGGTCGTCATCGCCATACTTAGAATCGTTGAAATGGAAGCCTCCCAATTTCCCGATCCCTAGCAAGGTTGCCACAATTTGCTCGATGTTGGTATTGGGGAGGTGATGCCCGAGGTCCACCAGACAATAGGCTTGCTCGCCGCAGGCTTGGGCCAAGAGAAGAGAGGTGCCCCAATCCTGGATGGTGGTGGAGTAGAAATTCGGTTCGTAAGGTTTATACTCGATGAACATCTGCCAATCAGCAGGCATTTGGGCGTAGATTTCCTGCAAGGAATCCCTCGTTCGGAAGAGCGCCTCGCGGAAGTTCAGCTGACCGGGAAAGCTGCTACCATCGGCCAACCAAACCGTGATCGAACGCGAACCAAGCGCTTTTCCGTACTCGATTACTTGCTGATTGTGTTCGATGGCTTGCTGGCGCACTTCGGGCTTGATGTGGTTGAGCGAACCAAATTTGTAGGAATGAGGCTGATCGACCTGATCTTGAAAGGTATTCGAATTCACCGCGTCGAAGATCAAGTCATGATCCGCAGCAAGTCGCCGAATGGCACCCGCATCCTCGGGAATGTCCCAAGGAATGTGCAGGGAAATCGCTCCGGCACAGCCTGTCAGGGCGTGGATCAAACCCACATCTTCGATCTTTTCTTCCAAATTTCGGGGTTCTCCTCCCCCCGGAAAGCGCCCAAAACGCGTCCCCCCCGTTCCCAAGGCCCAACTGGGAATCGCCACCTGAAAGGCCTTCAATTGGTCCACTACTGTCTGAATGGGAATCCCCAGACTTTGGAGATAGGCAAGATCTTGCTCATGACGGGAAGCATACGCCTCCCATTGAGCTTGACGAGAAGATTCCTTGAGTAGCATAGGCGAGTAGTTGAAAGAGAAGTCAGAACACGTTGTTGTCAGAGGTCAGAGGCTCCATTGATCCCTGAACCTTGATCCTTAAGCCCTTTCCTTTTCTATCGAGTAAAGGAAGCGGCAATCCCTCCGTCTACATTGAGAATGTTGCCAGTGCTCTTGGTCAATTCCACCAGAAAGGCATAGACCGCATTGGCAATGTCGTCTGGTAAGATAATGGCTTTCAGCAAATTTCGCTGAGCATAGTGCTTGGGCAGGTCTTCCACTGCTACCCCATAGGCTTTGGCACGACCTTCGGCCCACTCGCCTTCCCAGATTTTGCTGCCCACAATCACAGCATCCGGATTGACCACGTTTACCCGGATTTGATCGCCCGCCAATTCCGCTGCCAGCAAGCGGGCCATATGCGTTTGTGCAGCCTTGGCGGTGCCATAGGGGACATTGTTGGGACCAGCGAAGAGGGCATTTTTGGAAGCGATGCTGATGATGTCGCCCCCAAAGCCTTGTTTCCGCATGGTTTTCACGCCTTCTTGAGCCAACAGAAATTGGCCTTTGGCAATCACATTGTTGAGGAGGTCGTATTCGTTTTCTTCGTACTCCACAACCCCTTTTGAAATGGCCAGTCCGGCACTGTGAACCACAATATCTACTCCTCCAAAGGCCAAAGCAGCAGTATCAAAAGCGGCCTGAACCGCAGCAGCATTCGTAATATCTCCTCCGTGGTAGGCAGCTTGATCTCGGCCAAAGGTCCCTCGCGCCTCTTTTACCCGATCTTCCACCAAATCCGTCAGAACTACCACGGCTCCTTCGGCCACCAGGCGGTCTGCAATGGCTTTGCCGATGCCTCCTCCGCCTCCGGAGATCAAAGCTACCCGACGAGATAACGGTTTTTCGCGCGGTTGACGCTTCAACTTGGCTTCTT
>JBCCCJ010000447.1:0-5399 GCA_039033615.1 Bacteroidota bacterium | reverse complement strand
TGGGGCATCTGTTTCTACCAAGCTGCGAATCGCTCTGCGCTTCGTTTTTTTGAGAGTTGGTTCGGCATACTTCGACTTTCGCTCAGCACAGGGGCTTACCACAAGTCCTTGTCAACAGACAATCGCAGCCCGGAGGGATACATCTTGGTAGCAAATCGAAGAGAGAAGTTTGTGAGCAGGCGCCTAGCGACTGCCATCTATCCCAACATCACCAGTGAATCTGGGACATCTGATGTCCCCCCCCTTCCTTCCCTTTGGCATTCGAAGCGGTCTTCGCCAACGGCAGGTCTTCCAGGCCGAGGAAATGGTTACGGATGCGCAGGACGGCTCCCTCTATCGAACCGACAGATGATGGATGCCAAATGATGATCGGAAACCTCCTATTTCTCCTTGAAATATTTGGACCAATTGCCTTTTTCTCCCAGGTCAAATCCCAAGGTGAATTCATGACTCGCGCCAAAGTTCAGGTCGCGCTGGCTGACTGGCATCAGGTCGTGGGAGTAGTAAAAAGACAAAGGAGCTGCTTTGACCCCGACCATCAGCGTGCCAGTCCAATCCGTCCGGTAGGAGAGCCCAACAATGAAGCGCTCTTCCACCAAGTGAAATCGCACGGTGCCTTCAATCTGATAGGGAGAGTTGGCGATTTTTTTGAAAAGGATGGAAGGCTCAATCGTCATGTTGTCATAGCGAAAATAATAGCCAGCGAACGCAAAATAATAGCGGTATAGGCGGCTCACGATTTCTGGAGAAGCAGAACCACTCGGAACAGCCAAATCACTCCGAATCAGGTTGGGCGCAGACATGCCCACATACATATTGTCATTGTAGAAATAGGCTCCAAACGCCACATCTCCATAGACCAGGCCTCGGTAGGCTTCCCAAGCAAGCACGTCGGAGCGATCCTGCAAAAAGGTGCTTTGGGTCTGAAAGCGGTATTGCATCAGTTTGGCAGACATCCCCAACGAAAGGTAATTCTGCCCCATGGTGCCGGAATAGCCCACGGGCATGCGAAAGGCGTACGCACCCTGGATACCGGTTCGTACATTGGGGCCGATGGCATCCCGAAAGGCGGTGAAACCGACGCTGTTTTTGTTATCCACAAAGCCCTGATAACTCATGACTGTGGTCCGGGGAGCGCCAGGAAAATTCATCCACTGCGCCCGATGATTTAGGCGAATCTGGTGGGATTCGTAGGTTCCAGCAACAGCTGGATTGATCAAAAAGGCGTTGGTGCGATATTGAGCAAAGAGCGGCTCTTCCTGGGCCTGCGCAGAAAGGAGCAGACTCATCAAAACCAGCAGGAAGGAAACGGCACGAGCGTTCATTGGGTATGAATTGAAAAAGGTAGCAGGTATTAGCGAAAGAGGGTAACGGTGCCTTTGACCAGGCGACGGACGTTGCCTTGTCGAAAGGTCAGCGCATAGAAATAGGTGCCAGCAGGTAGCGGCTTCCCATCAATGGTTCCGCCCCAGTTGTTGTCGTAGTTTTCGGTATGAAAAATTTCCTGCCCCCAGCGATTTATGATGCTGAGTTCGTTTTCGGCCAGATTCTCCAGGCAAGGAATGAACCAGGTTTCGTTCACGCCATCTCCATTGGGAGAAAAGGCGGTATGTACCTCCAGACAACTGGCATTGGCTTTGCGGCCCAATTGGATCGAATCACTGATCACACATCCCCCTGCATCAACCACGGTGAGTTGGTACCGACCGACCGACAAAACCGTGATCAAACTATCCGTAGGACCATGTCGCCAAGTCAATTGATAGGGTGCGTAGCCCCCCTTGATCTGAGCGGCGATGGAACCAGGCAGATCTCCGTCCACTTCTTCTACCACAAACTCGATGCTGAGAGAATCAGGATTGGGTACCTCCACTCGGGACCGCACTTCACAGCCTTGTTGATCTGTGATGGTGGCCTCATAAGCTGCGCCGGGAATCAGATCAAACAATGCGGCATCGGTTGCCCCATTGGACCACTGAATACCATAAGGTGCGATGCCTCCGCTTACTTCCAAGGAGGTCCACAAATTGGAATCCCCAGCACAGGTAGGTGCTTCCAACATGGTCTCTACGGCAAGCGGTTCTGCTTCGAACAACTCAAACGAATCCGTGGTAACACATCCTTGCTGATCTGTAACGGTGATGGCATAGGTGCCGCCCGTAAGATTGGTACGAGCCGCTGCCGGGTTGCCATCTTGCCAAACGTATAGGTAAGGCGCTACTCCTCCAGAAGGGGTGAGACTGATTGATCCGTCTCCCGCGCCCCCACAACTGATCTCCTCTATATCGGAATTCAGGGCCAATGCAGGCGGGGACAATAGTTCATACGAAAATTCCTGGGTGGCTCCATTCGCGTCTTCCACCCGGAGGGTATAAGTTCCCACTCCGAGGTTGCTCAGGTTGGCTTCGTCTTCTCCCACCTGTCCAATCCAATCATAGGAATAGGGGGCTACTCCGCCGCTCACCTGTGCCAACAGATTTGCGTCGGTATCTTCTGCACAGCGAAGGTGGTAGGTGCCAAACTGTTGGTTGACTTCAACCGCCACTTCGAGTAGGCTTGGTTCAGTGAGAGACAGGGTATCCCGCCACTGGCAACCGCTTGCATCGGTGGCCACAATGGGGTAGCTACCTGCTTTGAGATCCAACAGGGTTTCCCCGTAGCGTTTGGGTTGGCTTTCCCATTCGATTTCAAAATTGTTCAGTCCACCTTCAACCAGGACCTGCGCTTGCCCATCTGAGCCACCATATTGGCTGACCGAATATCCTTGATAATCAGAAAGAATACTGGCCTGCCCTTGAATGGCGATGACTTCAAATTCGAGGGTATTTGCTGAAAACAGATGGCAGATCACCGAGTTCAGATTCGAAACTGGTTCTCCGATGGGAATATCGATCCCTCCTGCATAACTGACCCCCTGCACCTGATAGGTTCCAGCTGCCAACTCATTCAATTCCCATTGCCCGTCCATTCGCTGATCAATGATCTCGTCTTGGTCATTCAGCAACAAATACACGTACTCCTGTCCGCTGGTATCGGCCTGGAAGAAAAAGGGATCGGCCACCTCGTCTTTGCAGATATATTCATTCAATCCCACTGGAGACAAGACCGAAGGATGGGCGGTACAAGCCGCACTGACTTCTAGGAGTTGGACTTCATCTATCCCCATGTCTCCGGTTCCACTCTGTCCGGTGGCGGTGAAGCGCATCTGAAACTGGCTGCTGCGAAAAATTGTGGGAATTTCCACCATTCGACTAGCCCAGGCTTTGTTAGGGGAAAACGTACTGTCTACCAGGGTCCATTGGCTGCCGCCGTCATTCGAGAAATACACCCGCAGGGTATCGACATCCGCATCTAGCTGGCTATAAGTAAGATTGGTATAGCAAAAATTCAGGAATAAGAGTTGGGTGGGATCTGTCAGTTCCAGGTCAAAGATCGGGCTGTTGAGGTAGGCAATTTCTCCAGGGAACATCTGAGAGGTATTCACCCGAGCATAATACCCCTGGCCATCACAGCCGTTTTCCAACGGGGCATTGAGGGGAGGTAGCTGGTCGTTGCGGTTCCAATAGCACCCGCCAAAAGGAGTACAAGCAGGAATGGCCCCACACTGCCAGGCAGTTGGACAATCAGGAGCAGTCCCCCAGGTATCGAAAGATTCAGAAAAAAGGAGGTTGGTCTGACCGTAAAGGGCGCAGCTACTGAGGAATTGCAGAATGAGCAAGGTAATCGTGCTGGTGTTTGGGCCAGGCATCAGGTACGGTTTGAGCAGTTTTTCATGAATTCCCAGTTGGGCCTGGAAATCTTCAGCAAATTACCCAATAACCTTACTGACTCCGCAGAATGTTGCGTGAGCGGTTAGTTTTGAATCCTCATTTACTCTTTTACAAAACTGCGCAGAAAAAATTCCCGTTTGCCTTCGATCCTAAGTTGATAGCTGCCAGTAGGATAAGGCTCCATATCAATCGTGATCAAGCCATTGCCTTTGGGCTCTTTTGCTCTGACCAAAGACTTCAATTCTTTCCCTTCTACATCCAATAAACGAAACACCAAATCCTGTTTTCTTTCATTGGTAAACTGGACGGAATACACCCCCACAGAATCATAGCGCACAACGGGAGTTACAAAGAAATCTTCGTTTCGTTTTGCTTCCACACAGATGGGATCCGAATAAGCCCGCCTGCTTCCGGGGCCAATTTGTACCAAACGGTAGCAGTAGGTCTGACCAGGTGCTAGCATTCTTCCATCCCGAAAACGATAGGTGTAGATCTGCTCTTGCCCCACCGTAGCGACTGGTTCCACACTTCCCAAAGTCTCGCCAATGCTCGTGGCTCCTTGGATCACTACTGCCTGCACCAAAAATAGACTCACACCATCCTGAGAACCAACTTGCCAGCGGAGGATCGTTTCATTGTTGAGGGATTGCCCTTCCCAGGTAGCTGGCTCAAAGCTTTCCGCAGGCTGGGAATAATCCATTTGTTGCTGTTGAAAATCAGCCGCTTCTCTCGGATCATTCACAAATCCCCGCAGATGCACCTGAAATTCGCAGAGATTGCCGTCATACCCATCCACCTGAAGCAAATACTTCGATCCTGGCAAAGCGTCTTCCACCCACAAGCTCAAGGACTCCACCGCGTAAGGATTCTGACAAGCGACGTATTCGAAGTGGCTTGGCTCACAATCGTCGCTGCGAATGATCATGGCCTGGACGCCTGCGGGGGTTTCACAAGCCAGAGGTTCAATCAGGATTTCGTAAAAACGAAATTGGCTATCCGCTTCGAAGCGATACCAGAGGTCATTTTCATAGGTTTTGATACAGGTGATCGGCTGTACCGCTGGCAGGATCCTTTCCTGGATACCGGCCTCTCGATTGTTCTGGAGCGGAATGGACTGCCCGACGGCGATCGGTAAGGCCCGCTCGCAAGCATCATGAGGAAAGGATTGAGCGAGCAGACTCAGGGGAAGCAAACAACAGGCAATTGCTGCGGATCGAAACATGTGATTTTTTCTTACTTAATGGGGTTGGCAAGAAAGGATACGCGCCCAGCTACAGCGGATCAGCAGAATCCTAGTGCTTTGTCAATTGACAAGGGATGGGTAGATAGTAGGGGATTTTTTTGCAGATCAAGGCGAAAAATCTGAGTTTGGCGGGTCGAAGATCCCGACTCTCGGGGCCAAGCGAAGATTTTTCAACGCTGATCATAGATGCCAATTCATCGGTAGATGCGGAAAAAGGCACCCAGATACCCATCAATCAGTAGTTGACAAAGCACTAGCTCTTTTTCACCAAGATGGCCCAATCCCGCTCGGGATCATTTGGCGGAGTACCTAGCTCAACTTGATTCCCTGCCGCAACTGCGTTGACCGAGCCCGTTTGCAAGGGCCCCCCTTCCCGAGGGTTGTAC
>JBCCCJ010000446.1:0-5401 GCA_039033615.1 Bacteroidota bacterium | reverse complement strand
TTCGGCGGTTTTTTGCATACTTTTTTGCTGACAAAAAAGTATGGCCGGTTGAGCTTGCGAAATCCCGCTTGCGGGACAGGCGACACCAAGCTTGGATGAAAGAAGTGGAAAAGGTATTCAGAAAATGTCTAGGAGTATGGTTCCAAAGAATTATTGCGCAGGGGTTTCCTGCCGGAACCCCCTACCTGGAAATTCCTAGCCAAAGACATTGGGCGACTGTCCCGCAATCTCCACATCTATTACAAAAAGGTTTCCGGCATCAGGCTGCTTGGCCAATTCCTCTTCACTCAGGCGGTCGCTGGCCGAGGTGATGTACAATTGCTTGAGGTCTGGTCCGCCAAACATCACGCTGGTCGGTCGCTGAATCGGCAGTTCTATGATGCGGTCGATTTCTCCGGTCGGGGCGTAGCGCACCACCCGCCAGCCATCCCATTTGGCTCCCCAAATGAAGCCTTCGCTATCTACCGCCAATCCGTCTGGGTAGCAATCGGTGTCACGAATGAGCACCCGTTCCGCTTTCCAATCGCCATTGCTGGGGTCGATGTCGATGGCATAGATGGCCTGGGCGCCGGAATCGGTGTAGTACATGGTTTTCCGATCTGGGCTCCAATCCAGCCCGTTGGAAACCGTCGCGCCACTACGAATGGCTTCCCATTTTCCGGAAGGCCGTAAGCGATAGAGCGTTCCTACGGGATCGGATTCATTGAGGTGCATGCTGCCCGCCCAAAAATTGCCCCAGGGATCGCATTTGCCATCGTTGAAGCGGTGCTGAGGCTGCTCCGGTTCGGGATCGCCTAGGTGGGTGAGCGGTCCATCAGCTAGATTCATTTGGTAAAAACCTTGTTGCAAGGCCAGCAGGATGTCTCCCTGTTTTGTCTCCGCCATGCTCCCTACGAACTGAGGGAGGGGCCAGCGTTGAGATTCTCCGGTCGATGGGGACCAAAAGTGCAAAGAGGGACCTTTGATGTCGATCCAGTACAATCCCTGGCGATTCGCCGACCACAGCGGACCTTCTCCCAAGATATTTTCAGCTTCAAAGGCAACACGAGGATTCATAAGCAGCTTAGGTTGAACCAGTCCTCAACATGCAAAAAGCCGGGGAATTCTTCAACCGCTATTTGCCCCCTCCCCGCAACTTTGTTTTCTTTGTGAAGAAAGAGAAGACAGAGACTGAAAGGAGATGACAGAAGTCAGACCAGTTCCTTGTTAGAGCACTTGCGTTGTCAGACCATCAACCAAGATTGATGAACCCTGTTCCCTGATCCCTGATCCCTGTCTATTACCAATTCCCTGAATCACCACCCTCCACTTTCTACTGCCACTCCCCGCTTCCAACTCCTCTCCCATGCGTATCACCCAATCCACCCGTGAAAAACTGCAAGCCATCCTTCGGGCGCAGGATTTCAGCGTGCGTTATGAAAAGGGCAATTTTCAAGGGGGGCACTGCATCGTGATGGCGCAGCGGATGATTCTGATCAACAAATTCCATCCCCTGGAATCCAAGATCAATACCCTGGCGGAAATCATTCGCGACATTGACATAGACGAAGAACTCCTGACCCCAGATCAGCTCAAAACCGTTCAAAAACTCAAAAGCAACCAGTGAAATTCACCTTTTCCGGCACTGGAACCTCTCAGGGCGTGCCGGTCATCGCCTGCTCTTGTGAAGTATGTCAATCCTCCGACCCTCGGGACAAACGGTTGCGTACTTCCGGCATTCTGCAAAGCGAAAAAACCACCCTGGTTTTTGATACCGGGCCGGACTTTCGCCAACAAATGCTCCGCCATGACATCCAACACTTGGATGCGGTGGTCTTCACTCACCAGCACAAAGACCACGTTGCCGGCCTGGATGACGTGCGGGCCTACAACTATCAGCAACAGCAGCCCATGCCCATCTACGGCTCGGACGCGACCCTGAATCACCTGAAGCAGGAATTCGCTTACGTTTTCGCGGTGAAGCAGTACCCCGGCGTTCCCAAATTGGAACTGCACCCGATCAAGGGAAGAAACAGTTTCCCCATCGGAGACATCGAATTGCAACCCATCCCCGTCCTCCACGGAGAGATGCCCGTGCTAGGATTTCGCACGGAGAACTTTGCCTACGTTACCGATGCCAACTACATCCCCTCTTCCTCCAAGAACATGCTCAAAGGCCTGGACATCCTGGTCCTCAATGCCCTACGCAAAGCCGAGCATCATTCGCACTTCAATTTGGAGCAGGCCCTCGCGTTGATTGAGAAGTTGCAACCCAAGCAAGCCTACCTGACCCACATCAGCCATTTGATGGGGACGCATGCGGAGACTTCGAAGGAATTACCGGATGGGGTGGAGATTGCTTATGATGGGCTAGAGGTGGCGTGGTAGCTACTGGTAATTTCGGACATGAGTCATAACCTCCCAACAGCCATGCTCAATTGTGTCCATTGGTGTGGACCTGTTCAAATTCTTCGATCTTGTTCAGCGTTTCCTCGATCTTGAACCCTTCCAGGTTGATTTCGAGGAGTTCTGCGAGGCTAAGTGATACTCAAAGAATAACTTGGACCATTTCACTCGTTCTTTCTGGGTGTATCCCAAACTGTCGTTTATAGCTTGAATTCGGCAGTACACTAGGTCATTCTTCTCGCTATGGGATATTGCTTTAGGGTATTTATATGATGCGTCGCCTTCAGCGGGACCAACTTTTTGTCCGCACAAAAAGGAGGGCCGATTGAGCTTGTGAAATCCCGCTTGTCGAAGATACCGCCGAGCGGTGCGGGACAGGCGACCTCATGCTTGACTAGGGAGTTCTCTGAAAATGTCCAGTGGTGTGCGAAGGGAGTGAAGGAACGGATCTTACGCGCTCAAAAAATCAGGAAAACCGGAGATCTTTCCTCCGTGGGGAAGACAAGCAGTGATTGGACTCAAGCTTCTCCCCCCATTTGCGCGCCAAGAAAAATCTTGTCAACTTGCGCAGCAGAGTGAGAAAGACCTTCACTTGTTGATCCTAACCTACGAAAACTCTATGGCTCATCAACTACTAGCAGGAAAAACCGGAATCATTTTTGGGGCGCTGGATGATCTATCTATCGCCTGGAAGGTAGCCGAGCAGGCCCACGCAGCAGGGGCAAAATTTGTCTTGACCAATGCGCCGGTGGCCCTTCGGATGGGAAAAATTCAAGACCTGGCCGAAAAGACTGGTTCGCAATTGGTGGCGGCTGACGCAACCAATCTCGACGATATCAATGCACTTCTGGACGTAGCCGAAGAACAGTTTGGCAAAATAGACTTTGTTCTCCACTCCATCGGGATGTCTCCCAACGTGCGGAAGAAGCGTGAGTACACCAATCTGAAGTACGAATGGTTGCACAAAACCTATGACATCTCTGCGATGTCCTTCCACAAAATCATGCAGTGTCTCTACCAGCGGGATCTGATGAATGAGTGGGGATCTATCCTGGCGTTGAGCTATGTCGCGGCCCAGCGAACCTTCAGCGAGTACAACGACATGGCCGAAGCCAAGGCCTTGTTGGAGTCCATCGCTCGGAGCTTTGGCTATCACTTCGGCAAGAAATCCAACGTTCGAGTGAATACCATTTCCCAGTCCCCTACCCCGACCACGGCAGGCACGGGCGTATCCGGCTTTGATAAAATGCTAGACTACGGCGCAAAAATGTCTCCCTTGGGGAATGCCACGGCGGAAGAATGCGCAGACTATTGCCTGATGATGTTCAGCGACTTCACCCGCAAAGTAACCATGCAGAACCTCTTCCACGACGGAGGATTTTCCAGCGTGGGCATCTCCGGCGATCTGTTGGAGTCTTTTGGTGAATAAGGCTTCCTGAAACGATTTTCTCCCCTTGCCTCATCTGTTGGTCAAGGGGATTTTTTGTGGCTGCTCGTTTCTGGCATCGTGGTGCTCCTTTTTCGTCTCCCGTTTCCCCTTTTTGCCTTCCCCCATCTCTTGGTTATATTGAACCGAAGAAAACATCGAAGAAATTGAACCCTTACCCCTGAAACATCCCCCAACCCCCTTCGCTAAACGCACCTTCATCCGCAGCAAGTCCTCAGACTCCGTGAAACGGAGGGGCTTTTCTTCGAAATTTGAATTCTGCCCCCTGACCCCTGTTTTAAGCATTGACCGAATGCAATTCGGACCTACCTATGACCCCTGCCCCCTGAACCCTCACCCCTGTTCCCTGAACCCTGTTCCCTCACCCCTGACCTATGACCATCCGTTTGGCGACACCTCAGGCCATCTACGAAGTAGGAGGCCGCTCCCAAAACGAAGACTATATTTTCCCTCCCTTAGGAAAGGCCAAGGCCCGAGGGATGTGGTACCTCGTCTGTGATGGAGTCGGTGGCGCAAGCAAGGGCGAAGTAGCGTCTCGTTTGTTGGGAGAGGGATTGAACCAATATTTCAGCGATTACTCCCCCATCGGTCCGGTTACGGAAGAATACCTGCAAGCAGCCCTCAGTGCTACGGAGCAGCAAATGGAAGCCTACGTCACCGATCATCCAGAAGCGGAAGGCATGGCTTCGACGCTGACGTTGTTGTACCTGGATGAAAAAGGAGCCGTCATTGCCTGGATCGGGGATAGTCGGGGGTATCAGTTTCGTCAAGGCGAATGCATCTATCAAACCCAGGACCATTCTCTGGTCAATCAATTGGTGCAGCAAGGCGTGTTGACTGCCGAAGAGGCCAAGAATCATCCCCGCAGCAACGTCATTCTCCGGGCGGTAAAAGGAAGTAACGAACCCGCGGAACTCGCCTCCCACCGCATCGAAGACATCCAACCACAGGATGTATTCTTACTTTGCTCTGATGGCTTGCTAGAACAGTGGGACACGCCTGAATTGGCAGCTTTGACTGACAGCGGCTTATCCCTTGCCAATATCCGTTCTACCCTATTGAGCAAAAGCGAGGGACAAACCAGTGATAATTTTTCGGCATATCTGGTTCAGGTAGCCTCGGTGGATGGCCAGAAAAAAGCCCGGGTAGGTACGACTCCTCCCCCGCCAGAAGCGCAGCAAGATCGGGGCTGGTTGGGACGAGCGCTATGGGGAGCCTTGATTGTAGGCCTGATTGTTCTGGGGCTGTTGTTCATCCTGAGCGAAGACAACGAAATCCGCAAACAAGCCCTGGCCGCCAGAATGAATGGGAAACAGGTAGAAGCGGTATTCTGGGCTGATTCGCTCACCACCTTGCAGGTAGATGATGAGAATAAAAAGATGGCAAAGGTCCTCCGGGACAGTCTGCAGAGTGAATTGTTCTTGTGGATGAGCGATTCGACCAATCCCCAATACCACATCAGCTATTATGGTTGTGGGCTGGCAGCAGAGGAACTTCAGATTTGGGGGGACAAACGTACCACTGGAACCGTTTTTCAGTTGCGGGAGGAATGTGCCGCTCTGAGTGCCA
>JBCCCJ010000445.1:0-5401 GCA_039033615.1 Bacteroidota bacterium | reverse complement strand
TTCTTGGGTCCGAATGCTCTTGGGGGCATAAAAGCCAATTTCCTGAGCCGACTGAACCAATTGGGTTTGGTTCATGATTTGGGTCGCCCGAAAGATCAAAGGCGTAAAAATGGTCTTGACGTGGAGGTCAGTCCAGGTATCTCCGGGGAACAAGGTAAAGGTGAACATCATGCCGTTGCCGACCTTGCTCTCCACCAAGATGGGATATTGATTTTCTAGGCTGATGATGCGGTTGTGGATGCGGCGGTTGTTCAACTCAAAGGGATGGTATTGATACACCGAGGGTGCGTCAAATTCACGATTCTGCTGATTTCTGGAGAAAACCCCCTGAAAAATGGGGTGGGCCAAATCTACTTGGCTGGCCTTGGCTCCTTCTTGCACGCGGGTCATGGGAAGAAAATTTCCGACTTGGATTTCTGCTAGGAAGGCATTCACCCGAGTCAGGTTGACTCCTTCGCCCGGCATGAAGAGAACGCTGCCCCCTTCTTCCAGAAATAACCGCAATTGCTCACTCAGACCACTACTGACATCTGTATATCCAACCAGCACCACCGAGCGATAATCACTCAACTGAACCGTCGCCAAATTTCGGCTAGACAGAAAGGTCACCTCAAACTGCTCAAATAGGCTTTCGTAGAGAATCTTGACGTTGGAAGAGGACTGATTTTCTACTACTAGCACCTTTTCCTTCTCCGGGACATATAGGGAGAAGTAGCGCCGATTATCAAAAGAAATGGGGTTGTCGTCTAGCTTGATGTAGCCGGATTGCCAGCCGCTTTTGTTGGGCGTAAAGCTCAATTCCAAGAGTTGAGATTGATTCCCCTCCAGACTTACGTTGCTGATGGCCGCGACTCTTCCTTCCAATAATACCCGCACACTCAGGTCTCGTACCGCCAATTCACCGTCATTGACCAACTCCATGGAGAGGTCCACGGGTTTATTGACTTCGATGATCCGGGTGAGAATTTGATTCTCGGATACGTAGACATTTTTCTGCTCTCTGGTAGCCAGAGGGATGTATTTGATCAGCAAATTGCTGTCGGCCAGAGTGACTTGCTGACTGTCTTGCATGACGGTTGAGGTCTGAAAGTCAGAAAGAAAATATAGCTCATGCACTTGATTGCTGGCCCGGTTGAAGATATCTTCTCGAAAGTTGAGAAGATCTTTATGGGGGCGAATGTTTTGCGCCACCGCCAGATTTTTCAACTCTTCCAAGCTTTCCTCCTGATCCGCAAAGTTGTAATTCAACCTCAAATCGCTGGTGCCCATGACCAGAAATTCGTCCTGCTTGCCGTAGGATCGAACGATATTCCTTGCTAAGGACATCGCTTGTTGAAAATACATGCCCCGCTCATTGGAAGCAGTCATGCTGTAGGAATTGTCCAGGACAAGTACCACCGAGCGATTCCCAGTCAATCCTACTTGATCCGACTTGGTGAGGCGCGGATTGGCAAAGGCCAAGACAAGCAAAGTCAGCGCCAAGAGCCTGAGCAACAGCAACAACCACTTTTGAAACTGTACGCGCTTGACGATCGTCTTTTTGACCTCTCGAATGAATGCGACATTGCTGAAGAGGACCTGACGAGGCCGTTGGAGATTGAAGAAATGAACAATGATTGGTACAGCTAGCGCAAGCAGTCCCCACAAAAGCGCTGGGTTAAGGAAGGAAAGGGTCATGCAGGATGGTGCATTTTTTCAGTAAGAATACAATCAGACTAGCTGGTAGTAACGGGATTCATGCAAATATAGCCTGAATTTTGTCTCGAAAAAAATAAGCTGCCCCTGCCATAAGACGGTAAAAATCGCTATTTTGAATTGGCAACAAAGCGCTTGATATTCTCGTTAATTCTCATATTTTTGCGCGGATTTTTATCTAATATTACAAATTATGTATTGGACCCTAGAGCTAGCCACCTATTTGGAAGACGCTCCTTGGCCGGCTAGTCGGAGCGAGTTGATTGACTTTGCGCTTCGCTCTGGCGCCCCGATGGAAGTAGTCGAAAACCTCGGTGAGCTCCCAGAAGAAGATTCTGCTACCTTTGAAAGCATAGAAGAAATTTGGCCGGATTATCCGACCAAAGATGATTTCCTCTTCAACGAAGACGAATATTAATCTCAGGGATATTTCATGGAAGCTGAGGCATCCACCCCTGCCATTCGTCTATCACATCTGAGTTGTACGCGCGGTTCCCGACAGGTCCTTTCGGATCTGTCGGGAACCCTTCGTTCTGGCCTGACCTTTTTAGCGGGAAACAACGGAAGCGGAAAAAGCAGCTTATTGAGTTGTTTGCTGAAGACGCTGAAGTTTTCTGGGAAGATTGAAGTGGCCGGAAAAGCCCTCGATACCTATTCCAGACAGACCCTGGCACAGGAGATCACTTTTGTGCCCCAGCATTTGGAGGTGCCTCCGTATGTCAAGGTTAAAGATTTTGTCCTTACCGGACGCTTTCCCTATCTCAATGCCTGGGGCAACTATTCTGCGGCTGATCGGGAATTGGTCTCCGAGGCTATGGAGCGAATGAACGTCAGCGCCTTTGGAGATCGAATGATGAGTCAACTGTCTGGCGGGGAGCGTCAGCGAGTCCTGCTCGCCCGTTCTTTGGCGCAGGGAACTTCCATTTGGCTGTTGGATGAGCCAGCGCATTCCCTCGATCCTAAAGCAAAATCAGAACTCTATCAACTCTTATGGGAATTGGCGGCGGCTGGCAATTCGCTCCTATGTGTCAGCCATGATCTGGAAGCGGTCTTGGACAAAAGAGCCCACGTTTGGGGATTGCTGAAAGGAGAGTTGCGCCTGAATCATCCGGCGCGAGAGCTGGATCGGACCAGGCTAATGGAGGAGTTATATGTCTAGCAGAGCCATGTGCTCACTCCCCTTTTTCCTGCTGACCTTTGGGCCAAAGGTCGATCAGTTGTTCGGCTGCTTGGCTGGGAGATTGGCGGAATTCCTCTACTGCTGCTTCTATGGTTGGAAGCAGGTCTTTGATTGCAGGATGGGAGAAAAATTGATCCGTCAATTGTTGTCTGATCTGATCGTACAACCAAGCCCGAGTTTGCTGTTGGCGATGGGACTGCCACAAATCCTGCTCGTGAAGGTGCGCTCGATAGCGTTGGATCAATTCCCACACTTCCGTGAGGCCTGAGCCTTCCAAGGCACTGCCCAGAAGAATTTTTGGGCGCCAGCCTCCTTCATTCGGGGGAAAAAGGCGCAAGGCTTGTCCCATTTTTTGTTTGGCCATTCGAGCAAGCGGAAGTTGATCTCCCTCGGCTTTGTTGATGAAAATGCCGTGCGCCATTTCCATGATGCCCTTTTTGATGCCCTGCAATTCGTCTCCGGCATTAGGAAGGGCGAGCAACAGAAAGAAATCAACCATGCCATGAACCGCGATCTCTGATTGTCCGACGCCAACAGTCTCAACCAAAATCAGATCAAAACCGGCTGCTTCGCATAGGATCATCGCCTCTCTGGTGGCCCGTGCCACCCCGCCCAAGGAACCGGCGGTAGCAGAAGGCCGAACAAACGCCTGTGGATGATGCTCCAATTGATTCATGCGGGTTTTGTCGCCGAGAATGCTGCCCTTGCTTCTTTGACTGGAGGGATCCACGGCCAAAACCGCAAGTTGATGCCCTCGATCAGCCAATCTGGCTCCCCAAGCATCTATGAAGGTACTTTTACCTGCTCCCGGTACGCCTGAGATGCCTACCCGCATGCTGTTGCCACTGAGCGGCAGACAGGCTTCCATCAATTGGTGAGCCAGGGCCCGATCTGCCGGATGGGTACTCTCCACCAGGGTGATCGCCTGACTCAGTACCACCCGATCACCAGATTGAATTCCTTCGACATAGGTCTTCAGCGGGAGTCTGCGCCTGCGTTTACTCATGGACCACGGGAAGATAGGTGTAGGTAACCACGCCGTGTCTGCCTTGGCGCCCCAAAGTGAGGGTGTCCCCTGTTTTGATCAGGTGATGCCGATACACGGTATCTTGCTGAGCTGCTGGAATCCGCCGCCCGTTTTCGATTTCATGAACCAGGGCCATTTGCTTGCGGTCTTTGTGAATCAACCAGATGCCATCATTGTAATTGAAGCGATCATAATCCAGAAACCTACCGCCTTGGTAGAAGACCAAATAATGAGGATTATTTGCTTCGGGAAGGATTCGCTTACCGCCATCGTAGGGGTCGTCGATTCGGATCAACTGCCATTTGCTATTCAGGGCTCCAGGATCTTGAAAAAACAGTTGTTTTGCCTGTTTGCGAGAGAGGGCCTGGGAGGAAGAGCTCTTGCAAGCATACATCCCCAAAAGAGAGAAACAAATCGGCAGAAGATATTTCATGCAGTCCTGTGTTGTTCCCTCGAAAATACGTATGTTTCCCTCAAACAACCTATCCCAGCGAGATTTTTATGCAGATTCTTTATATCCATGGGCTGGATTCTTCCCCCAATCCAGATCGCATGGGCCATTTGGAACGCCTTGGTCATACGGTCCAGGGGCTCCATCTCGACTATCGAAATACCCCGGATTCTTACGAGCAATTGAAAAGCCTTTCCGTGAAGCAAGGCGTACAGTTTTTGGTGGGAAGTTCGCTGGGGGGAATGCTGGCCTTTTGGTTAGGCGAAGAGCTGGGGATTCCTTGTTTGTGCTTCAATCCTGCGATGCACGTTACCAAGGAGGAGGCCAATATTCCGCTTTCTTTTCCTCATACTTGTCCAAAAAGATGGGTGGTCTTAGGAGCAGAAGATGATACGGTAGATCCCCAAGCCAATTGGGCGTATTTTCAGGAATTGACTCAGGAAGATGTTTTCCAACAAGTTTGGATGTGCCAGGGGTTGGGCCATCAAATTGATCTTCCTACCTTTGAGGGAGCTGCACGATGGTGTGGTTTGTAACCTCAACAGAAATCTCCTCTCATGGAACTGGTAGAAATTTTGGCCGAAATTCTGAAGTACGTAGTGCCAGCGGGTCTGGTGTTGCTGGCAGTGAAATACATGAATGACCAGCAACTCAAACGCCAACAAGTGGAAGAAACGCATCGCTTGAGAGCAGAGATCCTGAAGACGCATCTCCCGTTGAAACTGAGTGCGTATGAGCGAGGGATTTTGTTTTTGGAACGAATCAGTCCCGAAAATCTTCTGCCGAGGGTCAGCCCCGTGCAAAAGAATGTTCGTCAGTTCCTGGCTGAATTGAAGCTGGACATTCATTCGGAATATGAGCACAACTTGGCCCAGCAGCTCTACATCAGTCCCCAGGGCTGGCAGATGTTGCGCCACGCGAAAGAAGACCTGATCAATTTGATTCAGCAACAAGCCAAAGAACTGCCCCCAGAAAGCGAGGCCCTGCAATTGAGCCTAAAGGTGCTAGAGGCCTATATGGGGCGTCCCGACAACCCTGTACGAAAAGC
>JBCCCJ010000444.1:0-5412 GCA_039033615.1 Bacteroidota bacterium | reverse complement strand
TGGTTGATCTGCTGGGTGCCATGGTAAAGGCCGGTTGTAGAAGAGAAAGTGCGGATCCAGGTGGTTTTTCAACGATTCCAATTCACTCCGAACTTGTTGACGCTTGAGGGTTTCGGTATAGACAATGCTTTTTCGCCATTGCGCGATGAGAAATAAAACCCCGTGTACGGAAATGACTGGCAACAGAAAAAACAACCCGTACAGATTCAGGACCAGGAATTGGTCTTTGTCGGGAGGAACCCCTAAAAAAGCCCATTTGAACAGCCAGTAGGTAACATTGATGATCAACAAGGAAAAGAGCATGCCCAATCCCAACTGCCAGGAGAAGCGTTTTCCGGGAGCGGATTCCCAGGAAAGCTGTTGATCCAGGCGGCGATGTAGCCACCAGTTGACCATGGCAATCAGCAAAATCACGGCAGCAATCCAAAAGCCAGCTACCTGAACAGGCCGCCCCAAAGCATCACCCATGGCAAACCAACTGAGACCTGCCACGAGCAAAGCACCTAGCAGGAGCCACCGGAGATATTTCAGCTGGATCATCACTGCGTAAAGTTGATGCGTTCTATTTCTTGCCAGGGGACATAGGTTACCTGTTCTTTGTTTCGGACCAGTACTCCCCAGTTCTCATCAGTGACTTGGCGAGATTCCTCTAAGAACAGTTTGTCCCCATTTTTGAGACGAACGGCACAAAACTGGTGATTCCGTCGCTCTACGTAGGCCAGGTTCCCAAAAGGGAGATAGTATCTGAGCCCTTCCTGACTCCCGGTCAGCATTTCCACATCGGTCTGAGTACTCAAATCAAAGGTGAGCTTGCCTTCCCAGGCTACTCCCTCCTGAGTCAGTAGGGTTCCATATAGGTCAACAGGTTGGGGGAAACGGTCATAAGCCGGACCTGAATCAGGTACTTCTTTTTCAAAACGAACAAACCGAAACTCCTTCCAAGGAATGATCACCCTGCCAACTTCCAGGTTTTTTACGACAATCCCATGATTGCGTTTGCCAAGGTCGTCGGTATGGCCGAGTTCGTAGCTACGACCGTTGAACAAGGTGACCCGAGTCAAATCCTCAGACAGCAATTTGATTTCGGCGACGGCACCGAACGGGAATTTTCGCATGCGATCGCCTTGCTTGCCTTCTATCATATCAGTCGAAAGGCATTCCTCATTGTCCCATTGGATATACCCCCGAAATGCACCCTGAGTGGTCAGGACGGTGCCATACAAGGCCTGTAAGGGAGGCTCATCCTGCCATAGATCAGCCGGAGCAGCCGAAAAATCAATGTGATCAATCCGGTCCCATTCCAAGCGAGTCAGTTCACTGGCGGTTTCGTAAACACTGATCCGCCTGCCTACATCCCCGCCCCCTTCTAATTCGAGAGAAGTACCATCCTTAAAAAAAATCCTCGCCCCCTGTGAACCGGTGATTTCCATTCGGGCCATGTTGCCAAAACGACAGCGGAAGACATGCTGATGAGTGGGGTAGGGGTTTTCCCAGAGCGACATGAAATCCCAGGTCTTGGTTTCGGTGGTTTCTTTGTCGCGAAGGGCTTTGATTTGGGCAGCGGTGAGTGCCTCCAGGTTGGGGTTTTGGGTTTTGATGCCGGAGAAGGAATCGTCCCAGAAGGCTTCTTCTATGTCCCAACGAATGAGGCCTTCATAGGATTGTTCATCTACCGTAAGCACCCGACCATAGATCAGACCCTGAGGAGTCTGACCTGCCAATTGACAGACCATCAACAAAAAACCAGCCGTCCATACCAATGGTTTCATCTGCTTAAGATGAACCCATTTTCTGTAAATGCCAAAGGAGAGAAGACCAGGCTGCCTCTTGGTATGATGACCCAAGAAGTAGCAGGGATCAAGCATCAATGGAGTTCCCATCCCAGGAATACGCCCATTCTCCGATATAGATAGCTACGATCTATGGTCTCGTCACATTCATAAACGAAGTATTCACTGGCTTGCTGCTGAATGGCATTGACCCCAATGGTCCAGGCAAATTTTCTTTTGGTCGGTAAACGGATGCCTACGGCATACTCGCTATGCCAGCCAGCTTTGATTTCTGATTCCAGCACGCCCCAGCCATCTGAATCGCGGTTGGTCACGGGCCAGCCATATCCGCCTCGGAGATATCCGAAAAAACTGGCTCCTTCCTTTCGAAGGACAGAGCGAACTTCTCCAAATACCGGAGAAATGACCATAGGATCAAAGAAATATACACCAGTTCCTGCTCCAACACTGAGCCATTGGTTGATGCGATAGCCATGAGAGGTAGTCAGACTCCCCGCAGACTCTGCATAGCCATTGCGTCCCCTCCCAAAGAGGGTAGCGATCTGGAAGGTGCCATAATAGCCAGACTTCAGCGGAATGGGTTAATATTTCCGCCTGACCTTCATTTTTCGAGGCTCGCGGACCTGAGTCCGGATCTCTGATTGATGGAAGACAAAGACATTGTGGCCTTCTGTTTCAATGGAGACCAGGCTGTCCTGGGTAATGAAGTTGATTTCTCCCCGAATGATCCATCCATTTTTGAGGTATAAAACGTCCTGCATATTTCGAGGCAGCTTTTCCTGCCCAAACGTGGGGAGTTGCAGAAAGATCAGAAAAACCAGTGGCAGAGAGAAAAGGAGTTGTTTCATTACAGCGGTGTTTTCAGCAAGACGCTAGGGAGAGCAGATTCGCTGGGAGAAATACCAAAAAAGCCGACCCGTAAGGTCGGCTTAGTCATATAGGAAGATCTGGCGAACCAGATGTTGATCAACTTTGGGCTTCAGGAGCTTCTGCCGCTGCTGCCGCTTCTGCTTCCGCCTTGGCTTTTGCGTCTGCCTTGCGCTGACGCTCTGCCTCTTTCTTCACGCGATCCTCTTCCCGGCGCTTCTTGCGCTCTTCCAATCCTTCTGCGATGGCATCAGTTACCGTACGCATGATCAACTGAATGGACTTGGCCGCATCATCGTTCGCTGGAATGGGGAAATCTACCAAATTGGGGTTGCTGTTGGTGTCAACCATTCCCAAGGTAGGAATATTCAAATTGCGAGCTTCCGCTACTGCAATGTGCTCTTTCTTGATGTCAACAATGAACAAGGCAGAAGGCAAACGATTCAAGTCCGCGATTCCTCCCAGTACTTTGTCGAGTTTAGCCTGCTCACGAGTCAACATCAGACGCTCCTTCTTGTTGATTCGCTCGAAGGTTCCATCTGTCTTCATCTTCTCAATGTTCTTCATTCGCTTGATGCTCTTACGCACGGTAGCGAAATTGGTCAACATTCCTCCCAACCAACGCTCGGTTGCAAAAGGCATATTGACGCGACGAGCTTCTGCTTCGACGATCTCTTTCGCTTGCTTCTTAGTAGCAACAAAGAGGATTTTGCGTCCAGAAAGGGCCAATTGTTTGGCAACTCTGGAAGCTTCGTCCAGCATACGCTGAGTTTTATTCAAATCGATGATGTGAATCCCGTTGCGCTCCATAAAAATGTAGGGAGACATTTGAGGATTCCACTTCTTGCGAAGGTGTCCGAAGTGTACGCCGGCGTCCAGCAGATTCTGATAAGTCGGTTGCTCCATTTGACTTCTTAACGTTTGGAGAATTGGGTGCTCTTTCTAGCTTTTTTCTTCCCGTATTTTTTGCGCTCCACCACACGGGAGTCGCGGGTCAACAGTCCTGCACGCTTCAGGCTGGGACGATTTTCTTCATTCGCTTCTACCAGACTCCGAGCAATCCCCAAACGAATGGCTTCTGCTTGTCCGGTTTTGCCTCCACCATCGACGTTGACAGATACGTCAAAGTTTTGAGGATTCAATTCCAATACGGAAAATGGCTCCAATACTTTGATCTGCTCAATTTTGAACGGGAAGTACTCTTCCAGAGGTCTTTTGTTGATCGTAAAGCCGCCAGTCCCTGCTTCGTTCATGAAGACCCGGGCAATTGCGCGCTTTCTTCTTCCTACATTGACAATCATATCGTGTATCGAGTTGATTCAGAGATTACAGCTGATGTACCTGTGGCTCTTGTGCTTCATGCGGATGCTCAGATCCAGCATATACCCGCATGTTTTTGAAAATCTTGCGACCGAGCTTGTTTTTGGGAAGCATGCCTCGTACCGCAAATTCTACCATGCGAATCGGATACTTGTCTCGCAGATCCTTCGCCACAATCTCACGCTGTCCACCAGGATAACCAGTGTGGCGGAGATATTTCTTTTGATCCCACTTATTACCAGTCAAGCGAACTTTGTCGGCATTCAGTACAATCACATAGTCCCCACAGTCAACATGAGGGGTGAAGGAAGCTTTGTGCTTTCCACGAAGAAGGCGAGCAATCTCGCTAGCAGCACGGCCCAAAACCTTGCCTTCTACATCAACCACCAACCACTTCTTTTCAACCGTAGAAGAGTTGGCAGAGAGGGTTTTATAACTTAAAGAATCCATTTTGATCTTTTGTGTCCTAGAAAGGTCGTGCAAGTACGTTTTTTTTTCAACAAGATGCAACCAGATACACAAAAATCCCTCGAAATCGGCTTTTCTGCTTGCCCCCAAATCTTTTGACTCCTTTGTGTGGATTTGCGGGCGATTTTTTCTCTTATATCAAGGGGACAAGGGAAGGAAGAGACGAGGATGAATCAGGTCTTAGCGACTCATGTCATATTTTCCGAAATTGCGAAGAAAAAAGGCTTTTGGAGGCGCGTAGTTTTGGGATAGGAAATGGGATGAGCTTGGCTTTTTTTTGCTTGTTTTAGATGGTCGAGTTGTTTTTAACCAACAACGGAGGTCTCGATTGCGTTTAGCTTACAAACTCATAGCTGATTGTTGACTGCTTTATTCCGAATGGTGGCGTATGAATAGGTTGCTTTTTCCTGCATGTTCTCCCCTGATTTCTCGCTTGAAAGGGGACCTTGTATCAGTAAGTTTTTTGCTGCTGCTGATCCCCGGTGTTCTCCAGGCGACTCACAACCTGGCTGGTCAGATTACCGCTGCGCAATCAGACCCGAATAACCCCAACGCATACCAAATTACGTTGACCACCTATACCGATCCAGAACCGGCAGGGGTAGATCGCTGCGACGCAAGCTTTGAAATTTGGTCGGTAGGGCCGAATCGCACCCGTCTGGCTGTGTTGGAGAATATTCCCCGCTCTAATGGCGTCCTGATGTTGAATCCACCCAATGACTGTACCGTGGACGATCCTCGAAACGGGGTAGTGGTCAAAGGGACCGTGAAACGCAACATATACGTAGCCGATTGGACCTTTCCAGGTCCGGGAGAATATGACATCTACTATTATGACATCGCCCGCCACGGATCGGTCGTAAATATTCGTAACCCGGAAGAGCAAGCGTTTTTCGTCTCCACCCGCCTCTTCATCACTCCTCCGATTGTCGGGGGAAATAGCAGCTTGGTATTGTTGAATGAACCC
>JBCCCJ010000443.1:0-5415 GCA_039033615.1 Bacteroidota bacterium | reverse complement strand
CGCCTTTGTGGTGAAGGCTACGCAAATAATCACGATTCGCCATTTTGTCTAGGAGTATGAGGCGTACTTACCTTTCGGTCCCTATGGGCGCGCTGTCTGCGACAAGTTTTTCTTGGTACCGCCCAGCGTCCTGTTCGGGACGTGCATATCGGTAGCAAGCGCTTTCAATCCGGGGATCAGGCCTGCCGTAGGTACGCCAAGGTACCAATGCTCCTTCCGATCAATTGCGGGATCATAGCAAGCTGTACCTGCTTTTGCCCTACATTTTGCAGGGCCAGCCCGTCATATTTCTGAAATTTTTCCCAACTTCGAGCCATGTGGCTGGGCTTCAATTATCAAAGTAATTTTCTCTTTTTCTTCGCCCTTCAGGGGTTGATCTTTTCTCTTCTTCTCTGGCGACAAGGAAGGAAAGAAGAACAGGTCGCCCCCAAATGGCTGGCAGGATTTTTGGTCCTTTCGAGCCTATACCTCGCTCCCTGGATGCTGGGACACCTGGGTTGGTATGGCAAAGACGGGCTCCGCGAGTTTCTCTTCTTTATGCCGTTCCACCAATTGTTTTTGATGGGGCCGGTCATCTATTTCTACCAAAAGAGCTTGCTCAATCCTTCCTTTCAATTTGCTCGGCGGGATTGGCTACACTATGTGCCGGCCATATTGTACTTCGGATATAGCGTAACGGTGTATGTCGTAGATGAATGGGTCCTGACCGAATATTGGTTTTATGCCGATGGCCGGGACAAGGATCTGGTTCCCTGGTATCAAATCAGCGGCTTGGCCTCTATGCTGGGGTATGCCATCTTGAGCATTCGGGAATATCGGACCTATCGAGGCGAGATTGTTGAATCTGTGAGTTATGCCGATTCGGTCCTCCATCACTGGGTACAACAGTTTTTGATTGCCTTCATCCTGATCTTGGGTGTTCGCCTCTTTTTCCTGATTCTGCTTCCAGAGTGGGGAGATTTTGGCAAAAAATGGTGGCACTACCTGTGTTTTGGGCTGGTCACCTACTACATCGGCCTCAACGGCTATCGCAACACCTTGCGGATGGCGTGGTTGCCTGCCCCTTTGGCACCAGTTTCGCCCCCCCAAGCCCCTCCTCTTGAACCGCCTGCTCCTGCGCCCACAGGAAATGGGGTCTCTTCCGCAGAATTGGAAGAGGGAAAATCCAACTTGCGGCAATTCATTGAATCCGAAAAGGGATATGCGCACCCAGGTCTGACCTTACAAGATGTGGCACAGCGCCTGCAATTGACCCCCAAACAGGTTTCCGCCCTGATCAATCAAGTCTTTCAGATGAACTTCAATGATTTTGTGAATCAATTTCGGGTAGCGGCCATCAAAGAGCGACTGGAAAAAGGAGAGCATTATCAATTTACCCTCCTCGCCATCGCGCTGGATTGCGGGTTCAACTCCAAGGCAACCTTCAATCGGGTATTCAAAAAGTGGACGGGAAAAACGCCTGGGCAGTACGTTTCGCAACTACGCCCTAAGTGAGACTCAAAAAATAACTTGAACCTTTTCACTTGTTCTTTCGTCCCAGTTCTTCGTCAAAAAAAGCCTCCCTTGGCCCGCCAACCAGTCGGTGTTCCTTCCTCGACCTGAAACGAAATAACCGCGCGAAAAGAGGAAGTTATTTTTCAAGTATCACTAAGAATTGAGTCTTTTTTGGGTAAAAGATGGTATCAAATCATGATTTGAAACGGTTGATAGGGGAGAAATGGCTTTTTTCAACCATTGTTCATCAACTCTATTTCTGACTCATGATTCGAGCGAAACGCGTGATTCTCTTATTGGGAGCTTACTTGCTGGCCGGAACCAGCTTGTTGGCCCAAAATTTCTTCGTTGCTCCAGAAAAGCCTTTCGAAGTATTGGCCCAATCCCAGCTCACCACCACCGAGGGCAACCTCCTGACCATCGAAACCACTTCCCGGCATCCCGTTCGGGAAACCGACATCAGCCTGCAACTCACAGACAAATCCGGCCAGGTCATCTGGAACAAAATCCTGGGCGGAGACGGATGGGATTATGGGTATGGGCTGTCCAGTACTCAAGACGGTGGATTCATTCTGATTGGCGCCACCAGTTCGTTCGGGGCAGGAAATAACGACCTCTTTCTCCTCAAAACCGACGCTCAAGGCAACGTCCAGTGGCAGCAAACCTATGGCGGCTTTTACAATGAATATGGCTATGCAGTGAAGGAGGTAGCCGGGGGCGGCTTCTTGTTGCAAGGCAAACAGCAATATTGCAAGGAGCACAATGATTGGGGGAATTGCTACGATACCCGCTGGCAACTCCGGGTGGACGCAGCAGGAGAACTGATGTGGGAACGTTCCCTTGGCAAGTTGACGGAATAAACTCATAGCAACAACTTGGCTGCAAGCTCACGAAGCGGAGAGGATTTCGGTTCTCTCCGCTCACAAATTTGTAGCTTGTCGGGAGACACATTGCTACTATGACGGAAAAAGAAAAGATGCTTGCCGGACTTCCTTATCTCTCCCGGGATCCGGAGTTGATCGAGATGTACCATCGGGCCAGGGAACTGATGCGAGCCTACAATACCCTGAATTCCCGAAATCTGGCAGAACGAGAGCGCCTCTTAACGGAGTTGCTGGGTTTCAAAGGACCAGGCGTTTGGATTGAAACCCCATTTCTCTGCGACTACGGCGAAAATCTCTCTATTGGTGCCAACACCTTTGTGAACGCCAATTGCATGCTGATCGACAACAACCGAATCGAGATTGGGGAGAATTGCCTAATCGCTCCCTACGTTCAAATGTACACCGCTTCTCACCCCCTGAAAGCAGAGGAACGCATCATCCATGACGAATTCGGGACTCGCTACCTCACTTCCGCCCAGCCCATCAAGGTCGGCAATCAGGTGTGGGTAGGGGGCAATACCGTGATCTTTCCAGGGGTAACAATCGGCGACAATGTCACCATCGGGTCTGGTTCAGTCGTCACCAAGGACCTTCCCAGCAATGTGCTGGCTTACGGCAATCCCTGTCAGGTGATCAAGGAATTGTAGCCAAGCACCAATCAGCCGTGCATCCCTTCCTTCAACTCCAGATCGAGGGTTTCTGCCACCAAATATTGGTTTTTGTAGGGCGAATTGCGACCAATCAATTCTGCCAACAGGCCCGTGCTGAACAAGATGATCCCGGTCAGCAACATCACCGCACCAAAAATCAGGGCAGGAATTCGATGAGAAATCCATATTCCCTGGATCAGTCGGATGTAGGCCAGGTATAGCAAGTTTGCCGCCCCCAAGAGCGCAAACAACGACCCCCACGTCCCAAAGAAATGCATGGGCTTTTTGAGGTATTTTTGGGTAACTACAATGGTGATCAGGTCCAAGAAACCATTGATGAAGCGGTTGAAACCACCGAACTTGGTGGTGCCATGCTTACGGGCCTGATGCACCACGATTTTCTCCTCAATCTTGTCATAGCCCGCCCATTTGGCGATGACAGGGATGTAGCGGTGCATTTCGCCAAACACCTCGATGGATCGAACGACTTCTCCTTTGTAGGCTTTCAGTCCGCAATTGAAGTCGTGCAAGTTGTTAATGCCGGAAACCATGCGGGTAACCGCATTGAAGAGCTTGGTAGGAATGGTTTTGGAAATGGGATCGTACCGCTTTTTCTTCCAGCCAGAAACCAGGTCATGACCGTCTTCCACGATCATGCGATACAATTCCGGAATTTCTGTGGGGCTGTCTTGCAAATCCGCGTCCATGGTGATGACCACCTTTCCCTTGGTAGCTTGGAAACCGGTTTGTAGCGCTGCCGACTTCCCATAATTCCGCTGGAAGCGAATGCCTTTGACAAAGGGGTAGGTTTCCCGAAGCTCCTGAATCGTCTGCCAGGACCCATCCCGACTGCCATCATCTACCAGGATCACCTCGTAGGAGATTCCCATAGGACCTACATTCTCATGGATCAGGGGGATCAATTCTACCAGCGACTCCGCTTCATTCAATAGGGGAACAACTATGGACAAATCCATGCAGCAATGATCATTGGTTTAGCTGGACAAAGATACGCATTTTTTTGGGGGAGAGATAGGGGTAAGGGGCGGTTTCGCCAAGGAGAATGCAAGGTTGGATTTTATTCGGGATAGGAATTTCTACTGCCGATGGCAAAAGGTGATTTCCCCCGTTTCCGACGGAAACTGCCCCCCTCGGTCCGGCGCGGCAGTCCCGGCGAGGGGGGCAAGGTCATGAGGCTTTTCGGTGAAAAGGTGGGAAGTGTTGCCGATGGCAAACGGTACCGTGGACTTCCAGGCCGCGGAGAACCCTTCCTCGGAGTCGAGGAAAGCTACGTAATGTCGAACCGACGAATGATGAATGTCGAATGACAATCGGAGGTGCCGATGGCAGAGGTTTGTAGCGCACAGCGCCATTTTTTCTCCTTCTGCTTCCTTATCCCTACCTTTCCCCCAAATATGGCTGATATGTCTCGCTCGCTGCTTCTGATAATTGCATGCTTTTTTCCGGTTGTTCTCTTTACCCAATCCTTCACGGTGGTCAGTTGGAACATTCAATACATGGGAGGGACTAAAAGCGCAGAGGAAATTCATCAAATGGCCCAGATTCTTCGCGATTACGATGCCGTGGCCATTCAGGAGGTGGTAGCGAAAGACCCGGCTGGTGCCCGAGCCATCGCACGCCTAGCTGACGAATTGAATCGCATGGGGAACCGGTGGGATTATGTCGTGAGCAATCCTACCCATAGTTCAACTCCTCAAGCGTCTAAGCGATACGCTTACCTTTGGAAAAGCACCCAATTACAGATGATTGGGAGACCCTATCTGGAATCCAGTTTGGATCAGGCATGCGAGCGGGAGCCATATGTAGCCAAGTTCCGCTTGAAATCTGGCGAAACTTTTACCCTGATGAATTTTCACGCCATTCCACATGATGATAATCCGAGACCAGAAATTCAGGCCTTGCTTCGGCATCTTCTGCTTGGCGCCCAACCCAATTTGGTCCTACTAGGTGATTTCAATCTCAACCATGAAGAAGAGGTCTGGCAACCATTGTACGATCAACTCTACGTCGCGGCCCTCCAGCGTGTACCCACAACGCTAAAAAGGAAATGTACCAGGCGAGGCGAATACTTCAACCACGCCATCGACAACGTCTATTTCCCGCTGAATCACTTTCGGCTGCGGTCCGCCGGACGGATTGATTTTGTCGAAAGTTGTGATCAGTTGGAAGCCGCAAGATCACTTTCCGATCATGTTCCAGTAGTAGCAGAGCTCGAATTTTGGCCAGAAAAGTGAAATTCCGCCGATTGATTTGTAAAATTTTAGGTAATTTCACGAATCAACAAGTAGAATTTTCATGTTAATCCCTCGAATTCTTGAACAATCGCTCACAACGCGCATTCTACAAGGCAAGAAAATTATCTTACT
>JBCCCJ010000442.1:0-5418 GCA_039033615.1 Bacteroidota bacterium | reverse complement strand
GATAGCATCAAGGCGAAGCCATTACCACAAAGGCGGGTGGGCCACGAAGTCCGAGGAAGGGGGCCGGATGGTGAGTTGGGCTGGGACTTCGACGGTTTCTTGCCTACTTTTTTGCCGACAAAGAAGTAGGGCCGGTTGAGCTTGCGAAATCCCACTTGCGGGACAGGCGACGCTACGCTTAGGCAATCGTAATACAAAGCTCATTCAAGAAATGCCTTAGCCAACACATCGTTCGAAATAACGGTTAGAAGGGGACAGGACTCCCTCACTTCACCGCATCCGTCAAGGCCTCCAACAAACCCTCCTGGTAGCGATCATTCGCCAATTGCCAGAACATGATGCCATTGAGGTCTTGTTCCTGCGCATATTTCGCTTTGGCCGCCACAGATTTGGGGTCATCAAAGGTCGCAAACCATTGCTCTTCGGGATGGTAGGCGTAAGGTGCTTGTGCTGCTTCGTCCCAATGAAACACAAAGCCAGAGTCCGGATGAATCAGCTCATCGAATCGGCGATACCCAATGGCTTGTTTGAAATCACCCGCTTGGAACAGGCCATTGTTTTCAGCGGAGACATTCTCCCAGACTCGCGCATAGAAGGCCGCTCCAATGACCATTTTGTTACGGGGGACACCCAAAGAATCGAGGTATCGGACCGCATGATCTGCCGATCGGATGTTCCCTGTTTGGGAATACAGAGGCGTATGGTGTCCGGTCGTTTTGCTGAAACCACTCACCAGGTCGTAACTCATGATGTTGACCCGATTCAGAAGAGGCATGATCTGATCCCACTCTACTGAGTTGTCAAAAAAGTGTTTGAACCCTGCAGCGGCAAAACTCAGCTCTGCCTCCGGTCCAAGGGTATCCCGCAGCGTTTTCACCAAAGCGGTGAAGTTCGGGCGATCTTCGTCCAGAAACTGATGACCGGGATAGCCTTCGATGGCGGGATATTCCCAATCGAGATCTAGGCCATCGGTGCCATAGGTTTCGCTTAATCGCTTGACGGAGGAAGCAAATGCCAGTCGACCTTCCTCTTTGCTGAAGACCTCTGAACAGGTTTCGCAGCCTCCCCAACCACCGAGGGATAAGAGTACCTTGAGGTTCGGATGTTGGGCCTTGAGACTGACGAGGTGCCGAATGGTCAGGCTGTCCTCCGCATTGTCCACGGCCAACTCATTCCCCTGAAGATGGCAAAAGCTATAGATGATCTGGGTGAGTTCACTCAGGTCGTATTGGTTGATCTGATCGATGCCACCAGCGAAATAGGCGATGACTTCGGTGGATGGTTGGGCTGCCGATGGTTCGCTGCTTTCGGTCGGAACGGGCTGACAAGCAGCGAAGATCAGCAGGAAGAGGACAGGGAAAAAGCAGGCACGTCGCATGAGAAAAGCGTTTTACAAGTATGTTACGACGACCAAACTACGGTTTTCTCGCGCGCTGTACCTAGTTTGGGCCTTATATCTTTTGTGTCATCTAACCCCCAATTGCAATGAAAAGCTTTGTATGGCTATGCCTCTGCTCCTTTCCGATCTGGATGCTTGGACAAGGAGACAATTACACCTTTCAAAATGGCTACCTCTCTCAGCAGAGCTTTCAACCGCTGAGTCAGTCGAATCCCATTGATCCCAATTCCGGGCAGCCCCAGAAATTGTCCTTCACGTTTCGCCTGATGAAGAACGTGCAACCCGATGCCATGCTGGCGATTTTCCATGTGGTCCAGTTGGGGGAAACGGTGGAGGAAGTGAATCGCCTGATGGACGAGCGACTGAAAGGGATGCAGGCAGCAGTGAAACAACTTGGCGTGGAAGAAACGGATTGGTTCGTTGATCTCATCTCCCAGGTGCCGATCTACGAATACGAAACGGAGCGGAAGCTATTCAGCAAAAATTACGTGGAGGTGCCTGCTGGTTTTCAGTTGCAGAAAAACATTCACCTTCGTTTCACGGATCCGAAATTGCTAGACGATCTGGTTCGGGCGGCTGCCAAGCAGGAGATTCATGATTTGGCCAAACTGGAATACTATGTCGATGACGCACAGGCTCAATATGCGGAGTTGAAAGCAGAAGCGCTTGAACTCTTTGGCGCGCAAAAAGCCTATTATGCGAACCTCGATATCGCCTTGGATAGCCTCTTTCACACCATACAGGAACAAGGGCAAGCCTTTTTGCCAGGCAGTCGCTATACCAGCTATCAGGCGATGCAACAATATGGCTACGCAAAAGGCGGAAAATCAGTCGAGAAAGCTCGGAAGCCCAAAGCGCAGTTTTATCAGGCATTGAACCTGTCCGTCTTTGACAAAGTGATCAATCCCCGCATTTTAGGTCCTTCCGTGCAGTTCACCTATCAGCTTCAGGTCTCCTATGTGCTACCCAATCCGGTATCTCAGAACTGGTTCCTGCTGAATGCGGAAGGCGATCTCAAGTCTCTGACGGTACCCAAAGAATAAATTTTCCGCCTGTTTTGTAACCTCTGCACGACTGGCTGTCTCTTATGGGATACCATTCACTTAATCATCCACTACCTATGGGACCTGAAGTAGCAATCATGGCAATGGCCGCCTTGGGAGCCGTCATGTGCATTTCTCTTGTGCTGGTTCGCTTTCTGGTCATTCGAGCCAGATTGATCGAACGCAAAGCGCTGATCGAACGCGGCTGGATGCCCAGCCAGAGTGCCGAGAGTTTCAAAGAAGCCCGCCTGATGTCCAAGCTCAAATGGATGCGCAATGCCTATCTCATCATTGGCCTGGCCTTGGGGGGCTTGACAGGGGGCGTGATCAGCGCCTTTCTTCAAGAGGTATTTCGGTTACATGGCCCTACGCCTGTATTGATGGTTTTCATCATGATGGCCCTAGGAGCAGGGGCGAGCATCATCCTGTACTACCGCATGGAGCCCGATTACCTGGAAGTTGAGATAGATCCGGAGAAAGAAATCGAATCTATGCTCTTCGCTGATGAAGCCTGACGAACAAGTTTGGCTCGCCGAAATCAGGGGCGGGGATTCCTCCGCCTACCGACATCTGGTTGAGCGCTATCAGCAAATGGCGTACGCATTGGCCCTGTCGCTGGTAAAGCACGAAGAAGAGGCGGAAGAAGTGGTGCAAGATGCGTTTGTGCAAGCCTTCCGGGGACTGGGTCAATTTCGGGGCGAGGCGAAATTTTCGACTTGGCTGTACCGAATCGTTTGGCGCACGGCGCAACGGAAAATGCGTACCCCCCTCCCTTTTGTGGAACTTCCTGAGCAGGAAGCTACCGCTGATCCTCAACCGACCGGGGACCATCAGCTTCAGCAGCAGGACCGGACCGCTTTTCTCCAATCCGTCCTCCAACAACTTCCTGAGAAAGAGCGCACCGTCCTGGATTTGTTTTATTTTCACGAATGTAGCGTCAAGGAAATTGCAGAGATTTGTGAGCTCCGTACCTCCAACGTAAAGGTACTCCTGCATCGCGGCCGCAAGCGATTGGCCACCCTCATCCCTGCCCATTGGCAACAAGCATTGATGGAATCATGAAGACTGAAGAGCAACCCCCGCAAGATCCACAGTGGAACGCCCTCTTTCAGGAGGTCCACGCACAAGAAGCGCGCATAGATTTGACTGATGCGATCCTGAGCCAAATCGAAGGCGCAGCGGAGCCGGTGGTTCCCAAGGCAAAGGTGCAGCAGCAGTTGCGTTTGGCGTGGGGAAGTTTCGCCCTGTCTATGACTGGCATGCTGGCCTTGGTGCTGTCAAGTTCCATCTGGTGGCCGATCCTCAGTGCAAGTTTTCGTACCTACCTTACCGAAACCGTATCGGTCTGCCTGGTTTCGGCCTGTATCTTGGGCATTGGAATCACCTTGTTCTGGCAGTTGGAGCCGTTGATGGCCTATTATGCAGATCGCCGCCGCCTCCCTTGGCATCTGCGCTGATTGATTCATCCTGAGTAGTACGAGCATGTGAAGTAGAAGGAATTCCTTCTGCCTGAGAGACCTATGTTTCCTTTCTCACCTAATTCATTTCACCAATGAAACCAATCCTTTCTTTGGGGCTGCTCCTTTGCCTGTCCGTGTTTGGCTGGAGCCAGTCCCCGCTTCAGATAGCGCCCGTGTTCGAGCGTTGGAATTCTTCCCATCCTCCACAACCTGGGGTAGCCGTGGCGGTGATCCATCAGGGGGAAGTAATCCTGCAACGCACCGCAGGCCACGCAAATTTGGAGTACGACCGTCCCCTTGATTCCCAATCTGTGTTTGACTTAGCCTCGCTTGCCAAGCAATTTACTGGCTTCGCCATCGCCCGCTTGATCATAGAAGGCAAATTGGAATGGGAAGATTCTGTCAGTTCCTACCTCCCAGAATTACCCGTATTGAGGCAGGGAATCAAACTCAAACACCTGACTTATCACACCAGCGGATTGCGGGATGTGGGAGAATTATTCGATTTGTCAAACCTGGCGGGGAACTTTACCTCCGCAGAAGCCTGGCAGTTGCTTCAATGGCAGCAGGAATTGAATTTTGCTCCCGGAACAGAATACGATTATTCCAATACCAACTATGTCCTGCTTGCGCTAATCGTGGAGAAAGTCAGTGGGATTCCCTTTCCTGATTGGTGTGCGACCCACATGTTTGAGCCTCTTGGAATGAAACATTCTTTTGCGAATGCCAATCCCGGCGCCATCATTCCCAATCGGGCGGTGGCCTACCATTCACAGGAAGAGGGTTTCTATTTTCCCCAAGACAATGGCATGGCGTTGATCGGCTCCAGTGCGGTATACAGCAACCTGGAAGACATGATCAAGTGGGTGCAGGCACTGGAAACCGAGTCGCATTTTCCAGCAGCATTTCGATTGATGAAGCAGACGGGTACCCTCGACAATGGAAAAGAAGTGGGGTATGGATTGGGGCTAGGGATAGGAGATTTCCGAGGCCATCTCAAAATAGATCATTCTGGTTCTACTCCCGCTGGTTTCCATACCCAGATGGCCATTTTCCCTGAGCAAGAAATCGCCTTGGTCATTCTGAGCAATTGGTCCGAAATCGACCCGGTTCGGGATGTTGCGATGGAGGTATTGTCCCAATTGCTCCCACAAGCTGAGTCCGAAGCTGCCGCACCTACTCCTTCTCAAGCCGGGGTTTCGGAACCTCTTTCCCCTGAATGGATGGAGCCCTACCTGGGGAAATTTCTATTCAATGGAGAGATGATGGTGCACATTCGCCAACTGCCGGATGGAGCCTTGCAACTTCAATTGGGAGATCGGCCTCCGGTGCCTCTGTTTTTGATAGAAGGAAATCAATTTTCTTTGCCGGCCCTTTCCTCAACGATTCAATTCGCGATACCAGTAGATGGAAAAAGTCAAGCGGGGGAGGTCTTTGCTAATGGACAACAACAGGGAACCCTGAAAAGGATCGGTGCAGAATCAATCGAACTGGTTGAACCCCTTGATTTGGCGGG
>JBCCCJ010000441.1:0-5421 GCA_039033615.1 Bacteroidota bacterium | reverse complement strand
GTTTCACCCCAAAAAGGATATATTTGACCTCCTGTTCAGCTAATGAGCAGGCGCCTTCCTATACTGCTAATTTCTTTTTCGCTCATTCCTTTTCTTTCTGCTCTCATCAAAGAGCCGTGCGTGATATGCGCTGGTTGATTTGATAGAGATAGAGAAAACGCGCCTCCCTTTTTTTAAAAGGGGTATATATTCATTTTTCAACATCTTTTAATTGCCCATGAGTCAGTTTATACCGATTCCCTTTTCCTCCCTAAAAGCAACCAAAGCCTTTAGGAGTTTACTGGCCGGAGGAACCATGCTATTGCTCTTTTTCGTAAGCCTGCCATCTGTTCAAGCCACGTGTGGTGGCGGAAGTGGCTGTCTTTCTTTCAACTGTAACAACATCACCGACAATGGAGATGGGACCGTTACCTTTTGTTTTTCCGTAACCAACTGGTGCGGCAGAGGCATGTCGTACGTTGCCTTTGAGTTGCCCGATTGTAACGCAACTTCCCCTGCGAATTGCTCTATTTACAACGGACAGCAGACCAACTATTACGTACAAAACGCTGTGAGCTATCCTTTCCAGGCGATTCGCTTCTGGTCTATGGGATGGGGCATCAACTATGGCGAAAGCGACATTTTCTGCTTTGACCTGCCCGCTGCTCAGGCCTACAGCTTCACCGACATCCGCATCCGTGGAAAAGTAGGTCGTTGGATCTACCAGTCTAACGTTGACATCTCTGATTGCCTCGAAGCTCGCCTCGGTAATCGCGTATGGTCCGACAACAACAAAAATGGCATCCAAGACGGCGGAGAACATGGCGTATCTGGTGTGAATGTGAAGTTATTCCAGTGTGACGGTACTTTTGTAAAAGAGAAAACCACCAATGGTCAGGGAAAATACATCTTCAAAGATCTGACTCCTGGAAAAGAGTACTACGTAGAATTTGCCAACATTCCAGCTGGGTACGAATTCACTACTCAGGACGCTGGAAGCAAAGAGTGGAAAGATTCTGACGCTGATGCAACCGGTAAGACCGCTTGTGTATATCTCGGCGCTGGTGAACGCAACCGCAAAGTAGATGCAGGTATCAGCATGAACTGCGACATCACCGATCCTGGCCAAGTTGGTCCTGATCTGTTCAATTGTGGTCCCTGGGATCCAGATCCGATTCCGAGTATCAGCTTGCCTGACGGTGGCAATGGCGAATTCGTCTATGAGTGGTTCTACACCCTCGATAAAAACCTTCCATTCGAAGATTGGGTAGCTGAGCCGAATTCTAACGTAGCAAGTTTCGATATCCCTCACTTGGTTGACAAGCCTTGTTGGTTGGTACGTGCGGCTCGTCGTCCTGGCTGTACCGATCCTGGAGACATCGTGTACTCCAACATCGTGCTCGTGAAACCCCGTCAGTTTCCCAAAGCAGAATTCACCGTACCTGGTGGCGTTTGTAATGCAACCGGCACCACGCTGACTGCTTCTACTGCCAATGGCGACAACGTAACCTACAGCTGGACCTTCCAAGATGGCGTTCCTGCAACGGCTACCGGACAAGAAGCTGGGGTGTACTGGGGACTGCCCGGCACTTATGACATCACCTTGAGCGTCGACCGCAATACCTGTGTGTCCACGGTTACCCAGCAGATCATGATTGATGACTGTGTGGTATGCGACAACATCACCGGCGGTGGGGCTGTCCAAGGAGGCGACGTTACCTGTGTTGTTCCTTACGATCCGGCACCGATCACCAACAAGAATCTGCCTACCACTGGCACAGGAACGTTGGAGTTTGTTTGGTTGCAGAGCAATGATCCCGATCTCCCTCAAAATCAGTGGACCATGATCCCCAACAGCAATGCGCCGGATTATGATCCAGGTCCCCTAACTGAAACCACCTACTTCTTACGTTGTGTACGTCGGGCGGGCTGTGACAGCTACCGGGAAACCAATCCGATTGCCATCGAAATCGTGGAGAACGCCGAAGGACTCTGCAAGCCTGCTGACTTCATGGCTGGAGAGTTCTCTGTAGAGCTGGACTTCATCGACAATACTACTTCTGGCAAGTACTATCTCTCTGAAGATGACCGGAAGTTCGTAACCTATACCGATGGCACTGCGCTGTTGGAAGGATTGTTGATCCACTCTGAAAACTCTAACCAGCGTTGGGTAGCGACTCTCTGGTTCCAAAACAAAGCCGACTTTGGTCAGTGGAGTGCTGCCGGAGGAATCTATGCCACTGGTGCACATGACGATCAGCGATTCACCTGGGATTATTACACCCTGGATCCGACTCGCTCTACCCTCGAAGGAAAGAATAAATTGAAGAATGAGTATCTGTACCTTTCTCCAAAGAATCCGATGGAAGGATTGCAAGTAGGAGAAGGAGCCAACCTGTCTAACTTGGATCGCGGTGCCTTTGGAGAGATCTCCTACACCGGAACCCAGACTGGAACGGCTCGGGTACGTCTGAGCTTTGAAGAATGCCAGGACGTATGTACGCCAGATGCCAAAGTTGCGGTGCAGGTATTGATGGAGGGAACCTATGATCCCACCACCGATGAAATGACCACAGACTTGAATGCCAACGGAGAGTTGCCACTGACTCAGCCATTTGACAATACGGCTCAGGCCTATACGGGTACGGAATCGGTCCCTAGCATTCCTAGCAACGACATCACCAACTGGGTGATGGTAGAAGCCCGCGATGCTGATGATCCTACTCAGGTCATTGACAAGCGTGCCTGCTTCCTGGATAAAACTGGATTGCTTCGTGATCTGGATGGGGTTTCTCTGCCACAAATGAGCATCCCAACTGGCAAGAATTGCTTCCTCGCCATCTATGCGCCTGGCCACCTCGGTGCCATGTGTGCCCTGCCAATCAGACGTCGCGGTCGGGTGTACTATGCAGATATGTGTTCTGCAGAAAGCAAGATCTACCAGATGTTGAGTGTACCAGGTTCTCCAATCAAGATATTGGGTACCAATCGCGTAGGCTTGATCTCCGGAGACACCGATCAGGACAACGTGATCAACTCTCTGGACTTGCAGAGCATCTTGAGCAATTACTATCTGCCAGGCGCTCAGCCAACCGATGTGAACTGTGATAACCTGACTGATCCGACTGACTTGAACAAAGCTCAGAGCAACTACTTCCGTCAGGCCCACATTCCCGGCAACTAATCCCCCATCATTCAACAACAAGATTCTTTCATGAAACGAATATATCTCATCCTCCTCAGCTGTATGCTGGCCACTGGCCTGGAGGCTCAATCCTTGACCCTGGTCTATGAAGTCCTCACTGGGACGACCGGGACTGATACCCTCGTGGTATCCATGCGCAACAATACTGGGTCCACGCTGGACCTGGGTGCGGTGAACCTGTCCATGGCCTATCAGGCCTCCTGCGGATCTATTGCGAGCTATGGTTCTACTTTCAGCAGTACCTGGGGTAGCGGCATGGAATTCGGCAATGATCTCACCATCGCCCGCAACTATGAGTACACCATCATGGTGGACGGAACCATCAAGTCTGCGGGACTGGTTACCTACGATCAGCGCTGGCAGTATGGCAACACCGATCAGAATTTCTCCGCTCCTACCGCTGTTTCTTTGGCAGCCAATGGAGGCATTCCTCAGGAGGTACTTCGGGTGGAAATTCAGAACAACGGTTGTGCAGTAGATGCCTATTTGGAAGATCTGAGTGAAAACCCTGCCAATGAGATTTCTGATCTCGCTGGTACTCCGGTTGACTACGAGATCGAGCGGGTATGGGACGTTCTCCCCGTAGAATGGCTCGACTTCCGCGCTTTTCAGGTCGGACTGGGGGCTGCTCAGTTAGAGTGGACCACCGCCAACGAGGTCAACAACGCTGCCTTCGAGATCGAAAAGAGCTTGGATGGTACCCTGTTTGAGCAAATTGGCAGCCTGAACGGGCAAGGCAACTCTACCCAACTGACCGGATATGAGTTCACCGACACCAAAGTAGCTGCTTACGTGAACTACTACCGGATTCGTCAGGTAGATTTCAATGGCGATTTCTCTTACTCCGAAGTACGGGAAGTACGCATGGATGGTGCCTTTGGCTTCCACGTGGACATGTATCCCAACCCTGCGATTGAGAACATCAACCTCAGTGCGGAATTGGACAGCGAGCGTACCGTTTCTCTGATCCTCGTGGACATGAACGGACGTGCCTTGCAGGAAATGCGCAATGTATCCATCGGTGGCAATCAGGTCATCACCCTTCAGGTAGGCAACCTACCCAGCGGGATGTACTCTGTCCGTCTGATGGACGAAAACTACGAGCCGGTATTCTCCAATACCTTCGTGAAGAAATAGCCAGCAATCAGAGCGATTATCGCTCCTTCGCATCATCCGGGAAGGCCCTGCCTTTCCGGATGATTTTGTTTTTGGGGCGTGATCAAGGAATGGAAAATGGGATGTGTCGGGTTTTTGCTTCCACTTTTTGTTCCAATTGTTCCAAAATCCGTTGATTCTCTGCTTGGGTGTGAGAAAGCATATCTTGCATTGTTTCTTGCCCCCGTTTGGATAACTCCGCTCGGTAATCTAATAGGCTCTGATCCAGCGCGGCATTGATTTGGGTTTTGAATGTGGTTTGCATTTGAATCAAATCCCAGCTTACCCAGGCCAAAGCGCCCATTTCCAACAATAGACCTGCAAAATCCCCAATAGGTAAGGGACCATCTAGGGATGCTCCCAATACAGCAGAGGAAGTCGAGATGCGTAAACGAGTAGCAACTCCAGCCAGCATACGGGAAGCAACTTTCCTGGATTTTTTGCTGCAAATGACCCAGGTGGACCTGGCAAGATTGATTCCCCCCAACATCGTTTTTGACTCGATGGTTGCGCGATTTTTCAATTCGGATTGATACAATGCCACCAATTGTTCTTCTCCGTATTTTCTGACTTGTCGGTTTTTCCCAATACTTGCCATCAATAGGCTTTCCGAACGACTCAGCCACTTGGATTGGTTTTGAGAAAGCTGCTCTTCGAACTGGGTCAACAATCGCTCTAATTCCTCTCCCATACAGGGAAATTCTTCCCCCATTTCTTCGTGAATGATTTGATCTAGTACCGCATGGGTAGTGGAATCTCCACTCATTTGATCCCAAGTAAGGGTGCCAGTCAGCCTCATCATCTCTGGAACAGAACTGATCCGCTCTTTTGCTCGCTCTTTGCCAGCGTGCATCTTCCAAAAGCAAAGATCTAGCTGGTGGTCAAAAGCATCCAGCACTTCTTGGTGCAAGCTATCTAAGTGCTGATGTTCTTCACGCTGAAGTTGGGCCAGTTGCTGCTGGAGTTGATCAGCCTTTTGAGGAGAGAGGAGAAAAATGAATTCATAGCCCAGAAAGAGGCCAATCAAAACAAGAACGATCACTAGCGACCATCTAAGCAAACGCCGTTTAGGGGAAGAAGTG
>JBCCCJ010000440.1:0-5423 GCA_039033615.1 Bacteroidota bacterium | reverse complement strand
TTCGTCCGCCAAAGCCGACCACTTTGCCCACGGCATTGGTGATGGGAAACATGACCCGCCCCCGGAAGCGATCAAAGAGCTTATTGTTTTTCTCGGAACGACTCACCAGACCCAATTCCTCAAAATAGGCCTCCTCGTATTGCTCTTTTCTCCCAGCGGTGATGAGTGCTTCCCACTGATCGGGAGCATAGCCAAGCTGAAAGGTGTCTATCGTCGATTGCAGGATGCCCCGTTCCTTAAAATACGAGAGCCCAATCCGCTGCCCTTCCTCTCCTTTCAGAAGCTGTTCGTTGAAAAAGCGCGCTGCAAATTCGTTTACGATGAACAAACTTTGCCGCTTATCCCGGGCTTCTTTCTGTTGATCCGTTTCTTCTTCCTCGACAATCTCAATCCCGTACTTGCGAGCGATATGCTTCAGGGCTTCCACATAAGTGTAGCCTTCCATTTCCATGAGGAAATTGATGGCATTCCCGCCTTTCTGAGAACTGAAATCTTTGTAAATCCCTTTGACCGGGTTGACCGCAAAGGAGGGCGTTTTTTCATTGGAGAAAGGAGACAAGGCCCAATAATTGGCCCCTCGCTTCTTCAACGGCATATAGTCAGCGATGATCTCAAGGATATCTACTGCCTGATAAATTTTGTCAACCGTTTCCTGTGGAATTCTGGCCATATTTCTCCAAAACTACTTCCGAAAGATATGGAAAAACCCAACGAGCTGCGTCATCCTTTCCGAAGTCCTACGGAATTGAACCATTTGTAGGAATTGGGTTTGGCAGGGATTTTGTCATGATATGAGGAGAAGTTGTTGCATCAAATATCAAAAGTATCGCAACAATGAATCATCCTGACGAGCTTCGAACATCTTTTTTCTCAGGGATTTAGGGAATAATTGCTAATCAACTGCATCGAAACAACTATTTTCACAAATTAAACCAACCAGATTCTTCTCTTCTAGCGTATAAAGAGTAGCGCGCATTTGACATACACAGCGGTCCCCTATTTTTTGCTGCGGCTTCAACTGGCTTTGTCATGAACCAACCAACACAACCATTCACTCCTCCTCCTTATGCCCGAGCTATTTTGTCTCTGGCAGCCTTACTCTTGATTCTGCTCGGCGGATTGACCTGGCATCTTTCGATGCCTCCCTCCGCAGAAGAACAAAGTAGCGTCCTCAAAAAACTTCAGTCAGTCGAGGTCCTCCCGGCTGATAGTGGCTTTCTCAATGCCCAACTTAAAGGTTCTTCCCTGGAAGTTACCTTTGCCGGCAATGCCGACCACCGCCCCGTGGTCATGAGATTGTATGACCGCAGTGGACAACTCATTTACACCGAAAAAAATCCCCAACTAGGCCTTGGCAAAGGCTGGAAAGCAGACATGAGCCGCTTTGTCCAAACTGATTCGGAGTCCTACCAACTCAAGCTAGAGCTCGACAACGGAGCAGAATTGCTGACGTGGGTCAATCAATAGGTCAGGGTTCAGATTTCAGGGAACAAGGATCAGAACTCTTACTGCGGTAAACGGGTGTACGTCACATGTCACATATTTGCGGGTGATGTTGGCATAAATGGCAGTCGCTACGCGCCTGCTACCAAACTTCTCTCTTCAATTGGCGACCAAGATACGCATCCCTCCGGGCTGCGATTGTCTGTTGACAAGGAATTGTGGGGAGCACCTGTGTTGAGCCTGCCGAAGTAGGCCGAACCAACTCTCAAAAAAACGAAGCGCATAGCGATTCGCAGGTTGGTAGAAACAGATGCCTTACAGAAACAAGCAGGCGCATCGCGACTGCCATTTACTGGCATATGCTTGTTCTGGTGACATCTGACGTACACCGCGGTAAACTTTTACCTTTCGCGGTTTTTCATTTTGCGGTTTCTCTTCACTCCTTTTCAAAAGAAATCTGCTTCTCCCTCTGCCTCCTGCCACTTCCAACTCTCCCTATCCTTTGCATTCCCTTTTGGTATCCGTATCTTTAAGGAAGTACACACCACAACGCACGAACATCTTCCTTCTGTACAGGTTACCATTGGCATGATAGGATTCCGTTTTTCCAAACACCTCCCCAACGACAGTAATGGGGATCCCTTTGAGCGACTGCTGAAGGTATTCATGGAGTTGCTCACCTACACCTCCGGAGATGTGTCCGAAGCCCTGAATTGGATGAATCAATTGGATCGCCAGTACGGGTTGACCAACAATGAATATGGCATGGGAGACTTCATCGAAGATCTCAAGCGCAATGGCTATCTCGAAGATGATGTCCCCAACGGTGGCGGCATGCAAATCACCGCCAAAGCTGAGCAAACCATTCGCCAAAACGCCCTGGAAGAGATCTTCGGCAAACTCAAACGCTCCGGGCGGGGGAATCACCGCTCTCCTTCTGCGGGTATGGGCGAAGAACCCATGAGCGAACTCAAGCAGTTTGAGTTTGGTGATCCAGTGGAAAATATCGCTTTCACCGAATCCTTCCGCAATGCCCAGATCAACCACGGCATCGATGATTTCATGATGACCGAAAGTGATCTCGCGGTTCGGGAAAAAGAGCATAAGACCTCCGTCGCCACGGTGCTGATGATTGATATCTCTCACTCCATGATTTTGTACGGAGAAGACCGGATCACGCCAGCGAAAAAAGTCGCTATGGCGCTTTCGGAGTTGATCATGCGCAAATATCCCAAAGATACCCTCGACATCATCGTCTTTGGAAATGATGCCTGGCAAATCAACATCAAGGATTTGCCCTATCTCCAGGTCGGGCCGTATCACACCAATACCGTTGCAGGCTTGGAACTGGCGATGGACATTCTGCGGCGGCGGAAAACCAGCAATAAGCAGATCTTCATGATCACCGATGGCAAACCTACCTGTATCAAAGAGGGCGTTCGCTATTACAAAAACAGCTTTGGGCTGGATCGTAAGATTCTGAACAAAACCCTCAACTTGAGTGCCCAATGTCGGCGGCTAAAAATTCCCATTACCACTTTTATGATTGCCAAAGACAGTTGGCTGGTGGAATTTGTGCGGGAGTTTACTGAGGTGAACAACGGTCGGGCCTTTTACACCAGTTTACAGGGCTTGGGAGAATATATTTTTGAGGACTTCATTCGCAACCGCCGGAAGAGAGTTCGGTAAGCATGCGATGTAGCCAAATGACATTCGGTTTCATCTCTGAACCTTACTCCTGTTCCCTGATTCATCCCCCCAACCCGTTATTTCGGCAAGCTCAATACCAGTCGCTATCCGAACAGTCATCCACCCAAGGGGGCTTTTCTTCGAAATTTGAACCCTGAACTCTGATCCTTGTTCCCTGTCCTACATGCGCTTATTCAAACCCTTGCTTCAAATCAGCAACATCGTCGGCCTGATCGCGGTGATTTTTTTCAACTATGTTGCCAATACTGGCGTCATCAGTGGCAATACAGTCGGGCAAGTTTCCAATTCCTTTGACAGCCTGTTTGCTCCAGCCGGCTACACCTTCGCAATCTGGGGAGTGATCTATGTCGGCCTCATTGGGTTTTCGATCTATCAGGCGCGGGATCTCTTCAGCAACAGCCGGAAGAATGTCCCCATGCTGCTCCAAATCACGGGCTGGTTTGGGCTGACTTGTGCCGCCAACATCGTTTGGTTGGTCGCCTGGCTGAATGAGCGCATCGGTGTTTCCTGGCTCTTGATGCTGGCACTGCTGGGGGGATTGGTCATCCTGTATGTCCAATTGGGGATTGGGGTTCGCAAGCCCAAGGACCGAATGGAGCAGTATTTCTTGCTGATTCCCTTCAGCCTGTATCTGGGTTGGATTTGTGTCGCCACCATCGCCAATGGATCGTCCTTTTTGGTATCCTTGCAGTGGAATGGCTTCGGCCTGCCTCCAGAATTATGGGCAATTTTGATGATGGCCGTTGCCAGTGTATTGGGGATCATGTTCGTCATCTACCGGAATGATTGGGTCATCGCAGGCGTCATCGCCTGGGCATTGGGCGGGATTGCGGTAAAAAACTTTTCCCAGGGTAGCTCCTCTGGTCAGATCGTAGGCATGGCGGCTATCACGGGTATTTTGGCGCTGGCCAGTGCCTATTTTCTTCGTCGTAGAAAGCTTGCGAGCTCATGAAATTCGGCAAACTCCCCGACATCAGCCAGGTAGACTTTTCCTTTCCTTCCGTCAATGAGGACACCCTTCGCTTGTTGGGGGGAAGGCCTGCTGCAAATGGGTTTCATCCTTACGTTGGTTGTCCCCGTTGGGCCAGCAAGGACTGGGTAGGGAAACTCTACCCCAAAGGCACCAAGCAGACCGATTTTCTGGCCCATTATTCTCGCTCCTTCAACACCATTGAGCTCAACACCACTCACTATCGAATTCCGACCCCGGAACAAGTACAGAAGTGGGAAGCGGCGGCAGCACCAGGATTTCTCTTTTGTCCCAAAATCCCCCAGGTCATTTCTCACTATCGGAAATTGATCAACTGTCAGCAGGAATTGACCCAATTCGTGGATGCAATTGCTCATTTCGGAGACAAGCTGGGCTGCTCCTTCCTCCAGATGCACGAATCATTTGGGCCGAATCAGTTCGGAAATCTGCAACAGTTTGTGCAGCAGTGGCCCAGCGGATTTCCGTTGGCGATTGAGTTTCGCCATCCCGATTGGTTTGCGGAGCATCGCCTCCTGCCCGCCTTGATCGAATTGCTCCAACAACATCAGATCAGCACGGTCATCACCGATGTCGCTGGTCGCCGAGACGTGCTCCATACCCAACTCACCACCAAAACCGCCATGCTCCGCTTCGTCGGCAATGCCCTCCATGAAACCGATTTCAGCCGCTGGGAAGATTGGATGCAGCGACTAGCACTCTGGCGGGCCAATGGATTGGAAAAACTCTATTTCTTCGCTCACGAACCCGGCGATGTGCTCGCCGCCGACCTGGGCAGCCACGTGATTTGTCGCCTCAATGAGGCCTTTGATCAAGGCCTCACCACTCCCGGCATTCAAGAAGCGCCGGGTGGGCAGATGGCGTTGTTTTAAATGAGAAATGCCTCTATTTCCTCAATAGGAATCATTTGCAACATATGCCGTCGCCTTCAGCGGGACCTACTTTTTTCGCGGGAAAAAAGGTACGCGCTCATATTCTTGTGGCAACCCTGATCGAAATCGCCACGGGCAAATGTGGACATTTTTCATATGGGCGTACCTACGGCACGCCTGATCTGAAGATCAGAAACCGCTTCTACCTATATATTCGTCTCTAGTGAGAGGATTGGTTGCACCAAAAAGGAGGCAAAAGCCAAAGGCTGGTCCTATAGGGACCACAATATGGGTAGCAGAAATGCCCCCAAAGTCAAGACTTGGTGCGCCGTAGGTACGCCGATATGGGTCCAACAAGTTGTCCCTACTCGGGCAGAGTTCTGAAGATCATGGATAGAAATGCCTTGGGC
>JBCCCJ010000439.1:0-5427 GCA_039033615.1 Bacteroidota bacterium | reverse complement strand
GACGGCGGGTGATGTGATCGAATACAATTATCGCATTGGGACCGACTGGGAAAATGAAAGCCCGGAACCTCGTAGATACGTGGTGAAAAACGGCTCTAACCTGATTCAAAATCGCTTCGGCGTGTTTACGGGTTTGGAGGAACTAGGGCGCTCCCCGATCTCGGTATATCCCAATCCTAGCAGGGATGGCCGATTCACCTTGGCTGGCTTGCCCCCTTTCTCCCGAATTGATTTGTACACCGCCTCCGGACAGTTTGTTCAGGCTGTTATTGGAAATGCACAATCAAACACAACCCTTGATCTCTCCGATCAAGCGCATGGTCTCTATCTGGTAAAGACGACTGCTCCTGGTGGGCAGGTCTATCTGGATAAGATCATGTTTAGATAAAACCTCCCTTGAATTATGTACCAAAACCATTATTGAAGAAATGAAAAATTTGTACCTATTCGCAACAACTATTGTGTTCCTGGCATTGTGGGCTTTGCCTGCACAGGCACAAGATCTCTCCACGGATTCCCTGGCGCTCGTTGACCTGTACGACGATTGTGGAGGTGCCAACTGGACCGGCTATGATACCTGGCTCAATGGCCCGATCGGAACCTGGGAAGGGGTGACCGTGGACTCCGCTTTGCAACGAGTTTCCCATGTCAGTTTCAAAGGAATGAACTTGACCGGAAGTCTGCCAGCTTCTTTAGGTAATATGGATGAAATGAGTGGAAAAATTGAATTTCACGATGATACAGACTTGACGGGAACCCTACCTGCTTTCTTGTGGAACTGGACAAAAGTGGATCGCTTCCAGCTCAAGCGCTCTGGCATTACTGCCATTGATACTACCGGCATGTCTGGTATGGTCAATCTGACCGAATATAATACCGAAGCCAATCCCATCAGCGGCATGGTTCCTGGGGTCATTTTTACCCTTCCCGCGATGGAGAAGATCTACCTACACAATTGTGAGTATGATGCGCTTCCTCCGGAGCTTACCATGCTAAGTGGAATGACTCGCTTATACCTCAACGGGAATCAACTCACTGACATTCCTGATATGTCTGGCATGACCTGGGGAAGTGGAGCAAAAATCAGATTTCAAGACAATGCCCTCACCTTCGAGGATCTGGAGATGAATATGCCTCTGACCAATGACGCCAACGTAGCAGAATTCAACTATTCTCCTCAGGCGATGGTCGGCACCGAATCCTACACCTATCCAGCAGCCGGTGATCCGGTCAGCCTGATGAGCAATGTGGGAGGAACGAGCAATGTCTATACCTGGATCAAGGATGGTACGCCCGTTGGGAGCATGGCCAATTATGACATCGCCGCTTTTGATGCGGACATGCATTCTGGCACCTACTATGCATTGGTGCAAAACTCTGCAGTTATGGGGCTGGACATCACCACGGCCAATACCTCCCTCTTTGCTTCTGCCCTGGATCAGGATTCCCTGGCTCTCGTAGATCTGTACAATACCTGTGGCGGAACCAACTGGGTTGGATTCGATACCTGGCTCAATGGCCCACTCGCTAGCTGGGAAGGCGTAACGGTTGACAGCGCCACTCAGCGGGTAACTCACGTCGCCTTCAAAACCATGAACCTGACTGGAACCCTGAATACCAGCCTGGGGAACCTCACCCAAATGGGCGGCAAAATTGAATTTCATGACGATTCCCTCCTCACTGGAGAATTGCCTGCGGCCATCTGGAAATGGGTCAATGTAGAGCGTTTTCAGTTGAAAAGATCAGGTGTGTCGAGCATTGACCTGACCGGAATTGAAAACATGGTCAACCTGACCGAGTACAATACCGAAGCCAATCCAATCGCAGGATCTGTTCCTGGGGTGATCTTTACCCTCCCAGTGATGCAAAAGATCTACGTTCACGATTGTGAGTATGACGCGGTCCCTTCCGAAATCAGCATGGCGACTCGCCTGGATCGCTTGTATTTCAATGGCAACAACCTGGAAGATTTGCCTGATCTCTCTGGGATGCAATGGGGAGACGATGCCAAAATCCGGGTCCAGGACAATCACCTGACCTTCGAAGACCTGGAATCCAATGTTGTGATCGGCAGTGATTCCGCTGTGGCCGAATTCAACTATTCTCCCCAGGCCAATGTCGGCATGGCTACTACCTATGACCTGGCAACCGGAGATTCTTTGATGCTTTCTATTCCCGTAGGTGGCACCTCGAATATGTACACCTGGATCAAAGACGGCACCCCAGTTGGTAGCGATATGCTTTATGAGGTGAATGGTGTCTCGGTCGCAGATGTGGGTTTTTACCAGTTGTTGGTTCAAAACGCTAACGTACCAGGGCTGGATATCTTCAGCGAAACCCAGCAAGTCAATGTAGATGGTACCACCAGCATTGATGAACTGAGCTATTTCGGCGACATCCGGGTATTGGGTAACCCTGTCAACACCAACTTGAGAATCGAGGCGGAGCAACTTATTGAAGAAGTTCACATTCTGGATCTCTCCGGCAAGCAAATCACAGGAGAATCCGTCCGGAACTACCGCATTGATCTTCCGGTAGCGCACCTCGCACCAGGGATCTATTATGTGGTTCTCCGTTCTGGTGATGAGGTTCATAACCTGAAAGTCGTGAAGCAATAAGCATCCCTATTCTCCTGATGGAGAATTGTCTCCCTTGTTCCTGTTTCCGACAGGGACAAGGGAGTTTTCTTGTCCAATGGGTTCATCTCATCGTGCGAGTGGATTGAGGTTGGCCGAGATTGTCCGTGCTGCCTCAACGGCTATGCAGATCAAGGGAAGCAGGTGAATTTTTTCCCATATCTCAACCACGCCTACCACGTTTATGGCCGACAACGGGTTGATTTGTTGAGCTAGATGAAGGCATACTTTGATGAGCGGCTACTGAAACCCCAGCCGACGAATTTTCGAAATTGATCTTCGGATCTCTGACAAAATCTTCCGTATCCTCCCTCCCCCGCTTTTTTCAAGGACAAACTTGATTGTCATGAGAGAAACGCGGGGGAGTTTGGGATTTGATTGGGTCGAAAGATGCAATCTTTTTTGCTCTTGTGAGAAGGAGCCCCAGCTTCGGGTGTACGTCAGATGTCACAAATTCGCTGGTGATGTTGGGATAAATGGCAATCGCGATGCGCCTGCTAACAAATCTTCTCTCTTCGATTTGCTACCAAGATGGGCATCCCTCCGGGCGGCTGTGATTGTCGAATGACCAGGACTTGTGGGGAGCGCCTGTGCTGAGTGCCAGCCGAAGTATGCTGAACCAACTCTAAAAAAAACTAAGCGCAGAGCGATTCGCAGTTTGGTATAAACAGATGCCCTCCAGAAAAAAGCAGGCGCATCGCGACTGCCATCTACTGGGATATTCTTTTTCTGGTGACATATGACGTACACCCCCAACCTCTTCTTTGCTACGTATACCGAGTTGGTTCCTGCCTTCTAAAGTCGTATCGGAAAGGAGGGATTGGAGGCATAAGTAGCCGTTGTTATGGGCCTGCTGGGGAAACCATAAGCGGATTCATGCCTTATTGGGTACACCACCCTTATATTATTAGCGGTCAAAACGTAGCAGTTTTTAGGCAAACGCAAGAGGAATGATTTGGCCAAGTTGAAGGAGTCCGGTTTCGAAGAAATCTTTTGCTAAAACCGATAATTTTTGAGATACTTACTATACGAAACAGCCCTCGTCAGACAAGTGGTTTTCCAATAATAGGAACGACACGCATGCTGATGTCAGTGCTACCTATTTATATCGGGTCATTCAGGAGCTAACCTAGATTTTCCTCCAATGGGAGAATCTCCCCAGGCTTTTATGGTCATGGTTCTCCAAACCGTGCAGATGGATACCCGGTGGTAAGGCCAATCAGGTTTACCCTTGTCCACCTCCGCTCTGTAGTGGACGGACTGTTGATCATCTTTTTCAGCATTCATGATGAGATAATAGTAGCAATCAATTTCTGTATGAATTTTGTCAAAAGTTGGTTTGATGGGATCATTTACCCATTTCGAGAAAAGGACTGGCTTCAAAAGATGTGGCTGATCCCAGTGGTTGGTTATTTTTTGACTCCATTTATCCAATTGTTGGTACTTAGGGGATGGCGGGTCGAATTGGTCAGGAAAATCGGCATTAGATCCAAGGATCTGTTACCTAAAGCAGATGTCGTCCCCATCCTGAACTATTTCTTCCACGGAATCAAGCTTTGGCTGATCACTGGGATTTACATCATCATTCCCATCATTTTTTTTCGAATTCTGGGAATCAGTCCGTTTCGTACCATCATCGTGGAAGTGGGGGAGTTATTGGGAAATGTATGGGACAACGATACCGGATTACCTCTCACCACTTTGGCAGTGGAGACCTTTTGGAACATCACCAAAGAACTATTGATCCGGAATAGTTGGCTGATCATTTATTATCCTTACTATCGGACCGCAACCATCCGATATTCCCTGATTGGCAAGTTTCGGAAGGCTCACTTGGCTGTCTTTCCTAATCTGAGGTTTGCCGTGAGAAATGTGGGGGCCTTTCTATGGATGATGCTGAATCAGATCATTGATAAGACCTTGATTTTCTTTACTAATATTTTCCTGAACATCATTCTTACCCCAATAGTAGGGATTGCCCTGGCCCCAATTTTGTTTTTTTACGCAGATTTTTGGACGTCTGGGTATGAGTATGGAGAAATCGCAAAGAAGATGGTGGATCAGGAATATCCCCACTTATTGTCAACCTCCCAAGAATCCCTGGAGCCAGAAGAACCTGAAACTGGAGAGAAACCAATTGGACCTGGCAAACAGACAGTTTCTGAAGTAATCGAAGAACCAGAAGAGTTGGAAGACATTGACCTCGAGCCCGGTATGTTAGACTGAGCACATGAAATCTCTTCCTGTTCCAACCCAACTCCTACATTTCCTTCTTTCAACCGTTCCCGCTACCCAATCCCCATTGTTTCCCTATTGAATGAACGGAATTATTTTTCCTATCCTTGGAACACTTTTGCTGATCCTCCTATTCTCCTGCCGCACTCAGCCCATCATTTGAGAAGGCCCAGTCCTCGAACAGCCTCGCACCCAACTGACAGCAGAAGAACTACTTGCAGGTGAGTCCCAAGCCTTGTTGGACCTGAGTTATTTCGCCCGGCCAGACTGGGCCCAAGAGGCAATTCATGAATTCTCTGGCATTATACATTTGGAAGAAGCGACCCTCATCTTCCCCAAGGAAAAGGAATACTACTCGGGCGAAAATATATTCCCCCGCTTTCAGATCGGGTTCCAATCCCATGAAGGCGAATTGATTCCCCGCTTCAAAGACAAAATCATCACCCGACACAAGAGTAGCAGCCTCTGGGATGTGGTGGTCGGCGCTGGGAAAGTATGGCAAGAAGAAGAGGGCAGTGCCTGGAGTCGCGCCTCTTTTCCCCTGACCCTGACGGAT
>JBCCCJ010000438.1:0-5432 GCA_039033615.1 Bacteroidota bacterium | reverse complement strand
CTCCAAATTGTTCAATTATGGCAAATGGGAAGTACAGCAATTCCTCCTTTCCAACGTCCGCTATTGGCTGGAAGAATTTCATTTCGATGGGTTCCGATTCGATGGGGTAACCTCCATGCTTTATTTCCATCATGGGGACGTGAGCTTCGATCATTACGACAAATACTTCAAAGATGGGGTAGAGTGGGATGCCATCACCTATTTACAGCTTGCCAATACCTTAATCAAAGAAATTAACCCTCATGCGCTTTCCATCGCCGAGGACATGAGTGGGATGCCGGGGGCCTGTCGAGCCATAGAGGACGGAGGACTTGGGTTTGACTATCGCCTTGGGATGGGCATTCCTGACTTCTGGATCAAATTGCTCAAGCATTCCAGAGATGAAGAGTGGAATCTCCGTGATATCTGGCATACCCTGGCCAATCGCCGCTACAAAGAAAAAACCGTTGCCTACGCCGAATCCCATGACCAGGCCTTGGTAGGGGACAAGACGCTGGCGTTTTGGTTGATGGACAAGGAAATGTATTTCCATATGCAGGCAGATGATGACAACCTCATCATTGATCGGGGCATAGCGCTGCACAAGCTGCTGCGGATGATGTCAGCCAGTATGGGGGGAGAGGCCTACCTGAACTTCATGGGGAATGAATTTGGCCATCCAGAATGGATTGACTTTCCCCGCGAAGGAAATGATTGGTCCTACAAATATGCGCGCCGTCAATGGAGTCTGGCTGATCGCGAGGATCTGAAATACAAATATCTGCTCGCCTTTGATCAGGCCATGCTGACGGTGCTCCAAGAAAATCAAGTGCTTGCTGCCTTGCCCGCCCGCGAGTTGAATGTGGATGACAACAATCAAGTCATCGCCTATGAGCGCAACAACTTGATCTTTGTGGTCAATCTACACCCAGAGCGTTCCATCCCGGATTATGCGATTGGCGTACCCAAGCCCGGAACCTATGAATTGATTCTAAATTCTGACGCAGTGGCCTTTGGTGGGCATGATCGAATAGATGCTTCTGTGGGCTACCATACGGTGGAGGAGGAAGAAAGTGGTCGGAATTTGCTACGCTTTTATGCAACCAACCGGACTTGTTTGGTCTTTCGGTTAAGCTCTTCCAACGGGTGAGTTCCCATGATTTAGGCTCCCTCGTAGCAACTTGCGTTGCGATTGCGGACGAGAAGGAAGTATCCGTATCCCTAGCTGAGACGACCACAGGAGGAAAAATTGGTGCGACCATTGCGGAAGTTTCTGGAGCCTCGCGTCTGTTAGAGAGTAGCATCGTTGCGTATGGCTTTCGCTCTCGCATAGATCTGTTAGGCGTTTCGCCCGATCTCTTAGATCAGTATGGAGCGGTGAGCAAAGAAGCAGCAGAAGCCATGGCTGATGGCATGTTGCAACTCAGCAATTCCCTATTGGTACTGGCTGAAACCGGAATTGCTGGCCCATCTGGTGGGACCCTCCAAAAACCAGTTGGATTGGTACACCTCGTGGTAAAGTCTCAACGTGGGTACGTACGGCACCGAGCATGTCAGTTTCAGGGAAATCGGATAGACATTCAGCAGCAAATCGTGCAACACAGCTTGCAAGAGCTATTAACTGCCCTCCGTGCCGTCTGAAACCATTTTACCTTCTTGCTTGGTACTGCCGCCTTTTGCTTCCTTGAGCCATTTGGTCTGAAACCCCTGGTAAATCTTTTCGGGGGGAATCAAGAGCGGGTCATCTTCCATGGCTTGGCGTTGACTGCGCTTCCTGCCTTCGGCGATCAACGCGATGGCCATGATGATGCTGGTGGCGATGATCACAAATAGGAGGATACCTGAATTGAAGGTCTCAACTTGAAGGTTCTCTGGGATGGTAAAGAACAGTAATACCGTTACCAATCCACGCGGTGCGATATACAATTGAGGCAAGATTGCTCGACCAATCAACAGACTCAAGGCGATGCCTCGAATCAAATAGATGGAAATCAAAACGGCAGTACTTACCATCAGGACATTTACATCCAGGAGAGAACTTAGTACCAGCGTCATCCCAAAAATGACGAAGAAAAAAGTTCTCACCACAAAAGCAGTCTCGATTGTAACGATGTGAAAGTTATGCTCAATGCCGTGTAGGACGTCCTTTTTGAGATATGGTTTGAGAAAGCCCCGAAAGAAGAGGTGGCTGTTGCTCAACACCAAGCCAAAAATCAGGATGATGATCAGGGAGGAAAGGTGACCCAATTTCCCGACGGCATATAAAAGGATCAACACCGCAATCAACATAAAGAGCTTGACCTGAGATTTGAGATTTTGAAAAAGGAAAATCAGTAGGTAGCTGGCAATGAGGGAAAAGATGATGGTGGCAATGGAAAGTACGATGAAGTTGAGGTAGGGATTGCTGAACTCTAAAAAATGAGGTTCGGCTGTAGGATCCTTGGGTTTCATCAGGTCTAACAGGAAATAGAACTGCATGATACCGAGGATATCAGAAAACGTACTCTCGTAAATGTGAAATTCTTTTTTATCCTGACTGAGTTTGGAAACACTCGGGATGATGATGGCGCTACTCAGAATGGAAATTGGTGTAGCATAGAGGAGGGCATGGTTGAAATCCATCCCGTCTATCAACCAATAAAACAAATAGGCCGCAGCGAAGGTGGAGGCGAGTAAGACCACTAGACCCGAAACAAAGGCTTTCCAGATGGTCGGCCATTTTTCTGCCGTCAATTCGAGATCCAGCGCCGCCTCCAGCACAATCATGATCAGGCCGACGATCCCAAAAATCTCCAGAACGGGCATCATATCGGCAACCGGAACCCCCATGCTATCGAACCCAAATTTCAACAATACTCCTGTTCCGATCAGCAATAATACGGAAGGAATATTGGTGCGCTCAGAAAACGCATTGAACAGAAACGAAAGAATGATGATGGCCGTGACCAGAATGATGCTAACGTACGGATTGGTAAAATCCATTGGTGTGATCTATGTTATGTTGGTATTCCTCCCCGCTGGTTCTTTCTTCCCGCAATATAACCAATCCCCCTGGAATGGGTCTAAATATTGACTCCTTTGAACAATCGGATTGATGATGTTGTCACCCTTGCGTAAATTTGTCCTTTCATTTGTTACCCTAAACATCAACTAATTATGGTCAGTAAGCAAATGGAGCAATTGATCTCCGACCAATATCATAAAGAAGTTTTCTCTGCCCATCAGTACTATGCGATGTGTTCTTATTTCCTGGATCGGGACCTAGATGGGTTCGCCAATTTTTTCAATGTGCAGGCAGAAGAAGAATTGGACCACGCTCAACGTCAGTTCAATTTTCTTCACGAGGTAGATGGGAAAGTAACCCTAGGAGCCATTGAGGCCCCGGAAAATGAGTTTACCTCGATTTTGAGTGTATTTGAAAAAGCGCTTGGCCACGAGCAATACATCACCAAAAGCATTCACGCAATTGTGAAGGCAGCCTTAGAAGAAGGAGATTTCGCCACCTATGAATTCTTCCAGTGGTTTGTTCGCGAGCAAGTAGAAGAGGAGGCCAGCATGCGTACCTTGATTGCCAAACTGCGGATGATCGAGGATGACAAAAGTGCCCTTTATTTGATGAATGAAGAGCTGATGCAGCGGCAAGCAGGAGAGGAGGAATAGCTTTTGTCGAAATCGCTTCAAGTCATAAAAAAAGCAGGCCCAAACAGCCTGCTTTTTTTATGGAGAAATGTGAGATCCTATCCTCCAATCCCATGAAAGATGTCGTCATCGTCTCGACCGATCTCCTCAATCTTATCTTCAAAGGTATCGCTTGCGCCCTGAATGATGTCTTCATAGGCGGCATATTGAATACAATATCCGATGGGCATCGTGGCTGCAATCCCGACGATCAGGGCAAGATACCCCAGGCTACTGACGATGGCCACGATGATGTAAAAGAGCAGAAAATACCACCAGTTTTTGGTGACGATTTTCCGACTGGTTTCCATAGCCGTCCAGAAATCCATGTCCTCTAGCACCAGCAAGGGAAGAGCCAAGGTATAACCGATGAGCAGGTAGATCCCGGGAAGGACGAGTAACATCGTACCCAAAAGCAGGAACAAGCCCATGACAAATCCCATGACCAATAGACTCCCCCAATAGCCGAAGCCGGAGAAGAAATCACTGAAGCTGCGTTCTTCGTTTCTGGCAAGCTTGTGAATATACCGGTATAAACCAGCTATGAGCGGAAGCTGGAGTAGGCCTACAATGCCCGGAAATAAAAGGCTGTACATAAGCGTGTCAGAAGGATCCGGGCTGCCAAAAGATCCATTGACAAATTGCAAGATGGTGGGGCTAAGGGCAAGCAAGGCGAGGATGACGCCAAAGCCAATCAAGGGGCCAGCATCTTGGGCGAAAAGTTTGAATCCACGGTTGAGGTAATCCCCCAACTTGAATTCATATCCCTCGTTTATGAGTTTTTCAATTTTTCCAGACTGAGTAGACATATATCAGGAAGATGGTTATGGGTGAATTGGGAAATTAGGGAATTAGTTAACTAGGAAATGGGGAGGTGGTGAATTGGGAAATTAGGGAACTAGAGAATTGGGAAACTAGGAAATTGGTGGATTGAAAATTGGGTGCTTTTTCAACCAATTAACCAATCAGTCATCAATTCCGGAGAAAATATCCTCTTCGTCCTCGCCAATTTCTTCGATTTTGGCAACCAATTGATCATCTTCTACTCCGGCCAGATCCTCGTAGACTGCGTACGAGATGCAATAAATCAGGGGCATGGCCGCTAAGATTCCTACAAACAACATGAACATACCTGCCATGATGATGAGGAAAAAAAACAAAGCCAGTCCCAAGAAGGCAAACCAATTTTTGCCGATAAGTTGGCGGCTGGTTTCCATGGCAGGCCAGAAGTCCATGTTGTCGTGGACAACGAACTGAATGGCGAGCATATAGCTTACGGCCAAATAGATACCGGGGATGATCAGGAATACGAAGCCGAAAAGGGTGAGCAAGGTAGAGATGAAATAAACCAAAATCAGGGGGCCAATATTAGAAAAGCCTTGAAAGAAGTCTCCGAAGCTCACTTCTTGTCCTTTGGCGGTCTTCGCAATGAATAAATAAAATCCCGCTATGAGCGGAGGGCCAATCACGACGCCACCAAAGGGGATGAAACCAGCCACTAACATAATAGCGAAATACACCAGGGTAAAGCCAATGAGTAAGCCAGCTTGCTGAGTGAACAATTGCCAGCCACGACTGAGATACTCGCTGAAGTTGAATTGATAGCCATGATCAATCAGGGCTTGATACTTTTCCGGAATGGGTTGGGTAGCCATAGGTGAATTACGGGTTGAAATGGAATAAGAAAACAAAGAGCCTTCTTCCATCGGAAAAAAGACTCTTTGCAATTCGCAAGGTTGGATCAAGACTTAAGCTCCTGGATCAACAATTACCTT